>DASXVL010000132.1:0-7678 GCA_036504255.1 Armatimonadota bacterium
GTCTGGCCACGTGACGCGTCGGCGTTGTGACGAATTTATGCATACCTGCGGCGATGCTACCGCAGTAATGGAGTACCGAGATGACAGAGCAGGCTCTGCAATATACCGCGCAATTCGGTGAAGACCGACGTCTGCAAGAGATCTTTCGTGACCTCACGACAGGTGTCTGCGTCGAGGTGGGCGGCTATGATGGTGTCAGCGGCAGTAACACCTACCTTTTCGAACAACTCGGTTGGCAATGCCTGATTGTAGAGCCTATGCCGGATTACTGCGCCATGATTCGCCACAAGCGGCCGGGATCCATCGTGGTGCAGGCCGCCGCCAGTGCCAGCAGTGGTATGGCATCCTTCTACGTCGCCAGAGGCGCGGAAACGCTTTCCACGCTCCAATGTGATGAGCAGCATCTTGCGCGCATCCATGAAGAGGGCGGTGACATTGAAGAGATTCGCGTGCGCACCGAGCGATTAGATCATCTGTTGGAAGAAGTGCACTTTGAGCGCGTGGATTTCATCACGATTGATGTTGAAGGCGTAGAGTATAGCGTACTACAGGGTTTCACACTCGACCGCTATGCGCCCAAAATAGTCATCATCGAAGACCACGACGATTTGGCGGACGACACCATCTATCGGCATATGCTTCAGCAGGGATACCGCTATTTCTTACGAACGGGCTGCAACGATTGGTACGTCAATGCCGCGGTGGCTCATCTCGTCGATCTGTCGGGGGAACGCGCTCTGCAACGTCTGCGCTCGTTATACAAACTGAAACATCGCACGAAAAGTCTCCATCGTGTGTGCTACCCGCTACTGAAGTTTGTCTGGGATAAATATAAGCAACATGTGGGGCGGTCGAACTGACACGCATGGCGCAGTCATTTGCAAACAAAGGATCTATTGTGTTACCGCGTATCAGTACCATCACATCCTGTTTTCATGGCGAACGCTACTTGGGGCGCTTCCTCGCGAACGTCGCCGAGCAGACGGCGTTCGCGCAGCTTGAGGTCGTGTTGGCGCACAATGAACCCAGTGCGCGCGAAATCGAGATGGTGCGTGCTTTTCAGCAGCAGTATCCCGGTCGGCTACAGCATTTGATTGTCGAGCCGGTGGAATCGTTGGGCGCGTCGTGGAATCGCTGTTGGCGGGAAGCGCAGGGCGAATACGTCTGCATCTGGAATATCGACGACCGGCGCACGCCGGACTCGATTGCCCGGCAGTGCGCCGCGCTCGACGCGCACCCCGAGGCGCCGTTGGTGTATGGCGATCAACTTCTCGTCTATACCGATGGCAGTTTGATCGGGTGGCGCGAGCGCTATCCCGCCTATGACCGCGAGGTGTTCACCCGCTGCTTCTTCCTGGGCGCGTTTCCCATGTGGCGCAAGGCGCTGGGGACGAAAGTCGGCTACTTTGATGAACAATTGCGCTCGGCTAACGACTATGATTTCGCCGTGCGGCTGGCGCTGCGCGGTCCGTTGCTGAAAATTCCCGGCATTTTAGGCTATTTTACCGATATCGGCCTGGGACTGAGCACCGGTAACGCGCTCTGCGCCATTGAACGCACGGTCGTGGAACTGCGCTACGGTGTGTATGACACCGTCGATGTCGATTTCCTTGACGCCGCGCAGCAGTATCGTATTGACGCGCTGCAGTTCGGCGACGCCTGGCATCCGGTGCAGGCGTGGGTACCGGGCTATGCCGATTTACTCGCTGCGCGCGCGCCGTTGCACGCGGTCATGGAACAGAAATTGGCGCACGGGCAACCGGCGAAAGCGCGGCAACAGGCTGACCTGCGGTTGCGGAAGTATGCGAAAATGCGCTTAGTGCAGCTCTATACGCTATGGGCGCGCCTGCGCGGTCGTCCGGTAGCGGCATGCAAGGAGTCGGTATGACAGCTGCTGCCACGCCGGCTACCGTCCCGCTCTCGGTCGTCATCCTGACGTATAAGCGTCCGGAGGAATTGGCCGGGGCGCTGGAGAGCGTGCTGGCGCAAGACGTGCCGCCGGATGAGATAATTATCTATGATGACGATCCGGCGGGCTCCGCGCGCCAGGTGGCGCCGGAAGGTGATACGCGCATCCGCTATGTTTGCATCGGGCAAAACCTGGGCCCGGCAGGGGCGCGGGCACGCGCGGTCGCCGAAACGCGCGGCGAGCTCCTGCTCTTTATCGACGATGATTGTCGCTTCGCCACCCCCACGGTGAGCGCAACGGTGCTGGAGCTGTTTCAAACGCAGACCATCGGGCTGGGCGTTTTCCTGGTGCGCAACGCCTTTACTGGCAAGATTGACCCCAAGGAATACCCCGGCTATTCGACGCAACTGTGGGAGGAGCCGCACGCCGTCAGCTACTTCGTGGCCTCCGGGTTTGCCGTGCGGCGCACCGCGTATGATGCGGTGGGCGGCTTTGACGGCGTGCTCTATCACGGCGAGGAAGAGCTCGACCTGTCGTTCCGCCTGGTGAATGCGGGGTGGACGCTCTGGTATTCCCCAGAGTTAGCGGTGGATCACCGCGTGTCCCCGCTCGGGCGCGATACCATTCAGCGTGTCTACCAGCTCACGCGCAACCGCATTTACCTGGCAGTGAAGCATCTTCCCTGTCCATTCATGCTCTCGCACTTGCTGCTCTGGGGAGGCTTTATTACGTTGAAGGCACTGCGCCAGCGGCAGCTAGCGGAATTGGCGCGCGGCTTACGCTCGTTGTGGCGTGATGGACTGTGGGGGCAAGCATGGCGGTATCGCCGCGCGCACCCCATGACCCGGCAGGCATATCAGTATTTGCGTGAGCATGAGGGACGCCTACTCTATTAGCCCAAGACATCCTTGGCGCTGTCTATCACCAGCGAAAGAAAGATCGTTATGCTGCAACCTGAAGATTTTCAGAAAAACTACAGCCCGCTGCGCGAGGCGCAACTCACGTTGCATATCATCGATGAGCAGCCGCGCTGCACGCCACGCAATATTGCACGGGCAATACGCGATTGGCTATTGCTGCGTATCGGCGATATCAACGACCTGCGCGCCGAGCAAGCCTGGCGTACCATCCGCAAACGCTGGGGCACGATAACGCCGGAGCATATCTACCAGTATCTGGGAGAGCGCTGGGCGCATGACATCATGCGCACCTTCGAGTATTCCTTCCAGGCGCGCTGTCTGCTGCGCGAGGACGTGCACGCCGGGCATATCGTCGACCTGGGCGGCGGGTATAGCTATTCGACGGTGGTGCCCATGCTGCTGCAACTGCCGGAGGCCACCATTCTTTCCCTCGATGTCATGCACCACCAGCGGCGTTCGCGATATGGCGTCCGCTACGTTTGCGGCAACTGCATCGAGACGAACCTCCCCGCGGAAAGCGCCGATGTCGTCACGCTCATCAGTACACTCGAACACGTCGGGCTCGGGCGCTACGGCGACCCGCTGGCGGTGGATGGAGATATCCGTACCATGCGCGAGGCGCATCGCATCCTCAAACCAGGTGGCCACGTCATCCTCACCGTGCCGTACGGCTATCCCACCGTGGTCTTCAACATGCACCGCATCTATGATGACGGGCGCTTCGGGCTGGTCACGCAGGGGTTCACTCCAGTGCTCACCGAGTATTCGCTACACGGCAAATTGGCGTCGCAGGCGGAAGCCGAGGCGGAATTCATGCACAAGCACCCCGATCTCAGTGGGGGCATCATGGCGTTGCTGCGCAAAACTGGGTAGGCGATTATCAGTCAGCGGAGAGCGGCGGCAGGCGCACCGTGCCGGCGTCGAAATCGTTGATGAAGCGCTGGGTATATCCCTCGCCATAGGCATGAAACGTGGTGGGTATCTTATCCAGCGGGCGGGCGTTCGGCCCAAGGTAACGCGCCAGCCAGTTGTGGTAGTGGGTCACCATCCCCTCGAAAATGTAAAAATTCCCGTCGCCATAATCATAACGCCCCATCTCCGTATCCACGCCTTCACCTTCCCGGGTAAACCAGGGCGTGTCCAAGCGGGTCGAAGGGAGCGGGCGCATGGGCAGCCACTGCAACCCGCGCCGCGCAAAGACACCCGGCATGGCGTGGGTGATGTGGTTGACATCGAAGTTGAAGCGGTGTGGGGAATAGATATACCGGTAGCGAATGAGATTCTTTACTAGTTGCAGCGGCACAGGTAACCACTCCAGGCATTGCCGCGCCTTCGCCGTATCGAAGAGCATGAACGAACTTTCCGGCATGCCGGCAAATGCGGCGCGGCGCATGTTCCCTTGCCCGGTATCCTCTGGTGAGATGAGCACCGACCCGCTGCGCTGTAAGGCAGCGCGCAGGTGCGGAAACCAGTTGGGAGCCAGCAGAAAGACATCGCTGTGCATCAGCAGCGTATACGGCGCCGTGCTTGCGGCCAGAAGCCCGTTC
This sequence comes from Armatimonadota bacterium, assembly GCA_036504255.1. Taxonomy (GTDB): domain Bacteria; phylum Armatimonadota; class Hebobacteria; order CAIYQO01; family CAIYQO01; genus DASXVL01. The sequence goes on from DASXVL010000132.1 coordinate 4,377, forward strand.
AGCGCATCGCCTTGCGCACAGCGCTTGCGGATGATGCGGCTGACGCCGCAGGCGCGTAAGACATCGATGGTGTGATCGATGGAGGCGTTATCCCAGGCGATGATGTCATAGTCGATGCCCGCCAACGAGCGTTGCAATGCCGGAATGGAGCGTTTGATAAATTCCGCGTCGTTCCATGTCGTGAGTCCAATGCATACGTCCGTCATGTCGTCAGTATAGCAAATCCGCCTGTCCGGCAACAAGCGTCAATACATCGCGTGGCTTGATGAGTACGATGTTCGCATCCACGATACCTGCTTGAGGTACAAGACATCTTCGTATTAGACTGCAGAGTAGTTCTGGCCTGATTTGTCCCCAATTTCCTCATTACCTGGCACAGGCGCGCGCAATGTGCGAAGATCGCCATTGATACCCTACGTCGCTCCCACTAGAGTGAATACGGCAACTCCCTCGTACTTCGACAGCTTGGTGCGCGGGATACTCTGTACTGAAGGAACGTGTTATGCGACGGTGGGTTATCGCCTTGATCGTGTTCCTTGTACTCGGGGGCATGATAGGTTGGCGGTTGCTGCAGCAGCGTGCGCAGACGCAGGCGTTGGCCCGGCAGCGCGCTGCCAGCAGCACTGCGCCGCCGACGGTGCAATTCGCCGTGGCCACGGTACGGGACATCGTCAACAGTTTTTCGGCGACCGGTACCATCGAGACCACGCAGGATGTAAAAATCACCCCGAAGGTGAGCGGCCGCATCAATTACCTGGTCGTACAAGAGGGCGATGTGGTCCATCCCGGACAGGTACTCGTCCGTATTGACCCCGCCCAGGTCGAGGCGCAGGTGCAGCAACAGCAAGCGGCGGTCGCCGAGGCGGAATATCGGCTGACGCAAGCGCAGTTGACCCAACACGCGAATGATGTCACGGTGCAGACGCAGATTCGCCAGCAAGAAGCCATGGTGGCGAATGAGCGCGCGGCCTATGTGCAAGCCCAGCGCAATAATGTCTCGCAAGTGCAAGCGGCGCAAGCGGCGGTGAACGATGCCCAGGCAAAAGTAGGAGTCGCCAACGCGGGTATCGCTAATGCGCAAGCCGGCGTAAACAGCGCGCAAGCCAACCTGATCAATGCGCAAGCGAGTTATAACCGGACGTATACCTTGTACAAGCAAGGCTATGTGGCGGCACAGGATGTCGATAATGCGCGGACGGCGCTCAATGTCCAGCACGCGGCGGTGACGGCGGCACAGTCCCAGGTACGCTCGGCGACCGCGGCGCGCGATTCGGCGGTCGCGCAACTACAGGGCGCGCAACAACAACTCACCATCGCCAAGACGAACGGCGCCGCAGCCGTCGAGGCGGCGCGGGCGCAATTAGCGCAGGCGCAAGCGGCATTGGAGAACGCCATCGCGAATCAGGCGCAAACGCCCGCCTACCAACAGAACTTAAAAGCGTTACGCGCGACGGTCGATGTCGCGCGTGGCGCGCTGGCCAACGCGATTGCTCAGCGTGCCGATACCGTACTCACCGCGCCACTGACCGGCGTGGTGACCGCACGTTTGCAGGACCAGGGCTCCACGGCCTCCCCCAATCAACAGATTCTAGAGATCCAGGCCCTCGATCAGGTATGGGCGACCATCGCCGTACCGGAGCAGGTGGCGACGCGCCTGCATATCGGGCAATCCGCCGCGGTGAGTTTCAGTACGTACCCCGGACGCTTCTTTACCGCGCATGTGGGACAAATCAACCCGGCGGCAGATGTGCAAAGCCGTTTATTCACCGTACGTGCGATCCTGGATAATACGCAACATCTCTTCCGTCCTGGCATGTTCGCCACCGTGACCGTGGTGACGGAGCGCGCGTCGCACGTGGTCGCCGTCCGCCGCGAAGCAGTGCAAACGGATGCGAACGGCCCCTATGTGCTGGTCATCACGCCTGCGCAGACGGTCGAACGCAGGCAGGTCGTGCGTGGGATTTCTGATGCGAATTACATCGCCATCCTGCAGGGCGTGCACGCCGGCGAGCGGGTCGTCACCCTGAGCTCTTATCCGTTGCGGGATGGACAATCCGTGCAGATCGGCGGCGCGGGCACAGGTAGCCCCGGCGCTTACGGCGCGGCCGGTGACAGTGGTACGGCACAACCCACGCCGGCGCAGGGGACGCGCCGATGAATATCGCACAATTTTCCGTCAGCAGGCCCGTCACCGTCACCATGCGCATCGCTGCGCTGGTCTTACTGGGCGCCATCTCAATCACCCGATTAGCGGTAGATCTCCTACCCAATGTCACGCTGCCCACCATCACCGTCTCCACCGCCTGGCCGAATGTCGCACCCGAAGAAATTGAGGCGCAAGTCACGCGGCCAATTGAAGAAGCGCTTTCTTCAGTATCGCATCTGTACGTTGTCAATTCGAGTACGGATGAAGGCATCTCCACAGTCCGCGTGCAGTTACAATGGGGCACGGATATCGGGCAAGCTGCCGTTGAAGTGCTGCAATTGATCGAACGTGCCCGGCGTGCCTTTCCGACTGATCCTACCTTACAGACCCCACTGGTGTTCAAATTCGATCCCTCACAAGCGCCGATTCTCGTTTACGGCGTTTCCGGCATAAACGATACCGTTAAACTGCGTACCCTGCTCGACAACCAGGTGTCCCCGCTGGTGGAATCCGCCAATGGGGTCGCCTCCGCCACCGTCACCGGGGGGCAACAGCGCGCCATCATTATCGATGTGGATCCCGTCAAATTGCGCGCGCACAACTTCGCACTCGCGGATGTCATGCGCCGGTTGCTGGAAGAAAATATTAACTTGCCCGCCGGTATCGCCCGGCAGAGCGACACGGAATACATCGTACGCAGCCTGGGGTGGTTTATCAGTCCGCAGCAGATTGCCAACGCGCCGCTGGGGGTCTATAACGGCGAGGTGGTACGGATCGGCGACGTAGCCGCCGTACAAGATTCCCATACGGAAACGCGCATCTACACGCGCCTGAACGAGCAGCCGGCGGTCGGGCTGATGGTGGTCAAGCAAAGCGGCGTCAATACCATCACCACCGCGCAAGCGGTCGAGGCGCAGTTGAAACTGGTGCAGTCGCTCTATCCGCAATTGCACTTCGGCCTCGCCTATGATCAAGCGCAGTTCATCCAACAATCGATCAACGATGTCAAAACCAGCGCGCTCATCGGCGGCCTCCTCGCCATTTGTATCCTGCTCTTTTTCCTGCGCAATGTCCGTAGCACGCTGGTGGTGGCGCTCTCCATACCGATCTCGATCATCTCCACCTTCGCGTTACTCTATGTGGGTGGGTTTTCCAT
>DASXVL010000133.1:0-5282 GCA_036504255.1 Armatimonadota bacterium
CACTGGGCAAAAACGTCGACAACGACGACCCGCAGAACCAACTCGCCGCCGTCATCGCCATCAGCCGCATCGATGATCCGGCGACGCTATCCCTCCTGCAACATGCTTCCCGCAGCGCCACCCCCGTGGTGAGCGCCCAGGCGCTGCTCGCGCTCGCCCGCCGGGGCGACCGGAGTATCGTCCCCTTCTGCACGGCGCGCGCGGCCGCTGAGGGCTTTAACGATCCCCCCATCGCCGAAGCGCTGTCCGAGCTGGCGGACCCCAGCACCACGCAAACGCTGATTAGCCTGTGCAAGCATAAAGATCCCAATATCAATCGCTTTGCCTACTTGGGCTTGGCGCGCATCAACAGTCGGCTGTCGTTGGAAGCGCTGTTCTCCGCCATCGAGGAGCACTCGAAACCGCTCACCTCCTCCGGTGATCCCAGCATCGTCTGGTTCCCCGCCCTCAACCTGGCGCATTCCGCAACGGCGCTGCAGCGCTATGTCGATTGGCTGGATCAGGACCGCTTCCCCCTCTACACTGCGGCGACACGCGTGCTCGGTACGGAGTACCAAACCCATACGGATGAAATCCTCCCGCTGTTGCAGAAGAACCAGTGGACCGCCCGCCAGTGGCTGGAAAGTCGCCAGCCCGCCGACGCCGTGGACGAAGTGCTCCGCAATCTGAACAACGGTACCGCCTATGTGCTCTCCCAACCGCGCCTCTGGCGCGACAGCGAACGGCTGGGGGATGTGCTCAATCTGTCCACGTACAACATCGCCTTTTCCGTCCCGGAGCCACAGCGCGGCTGTTGGGTGATGACCCCGGATATCAAGGCCCGCTGCCTGGGCGGATCGAAGATCACGGACGGGCTGCAGGGCGCGCGCATCTATAATGTTTGCCATTCCGGCGATCATGCCGTGGGCAAAGCGGTCTGCGATCTCATGAACAAAGAGACCGAAGCGCCGACCATTGATTGGTGCGGCATGGGGCTGGCGGCGCTCGCCGATCCCTGCACGATTCCCACTCTGCTGAAAGCCATGGCGCACAAAGTGGGGCAAGCCCGGCGCGGCGCGGCGATGGGCCTGGCCGGCTGCGCGGACGTCCGTCAGCAGCCAACCTATCAATTGCTCCTGCGCAACATTACGGCGGAGAACCCGGAGGTGCGCAAAGCCGTCATCGATGGCCTGGGGGCCTGCCGCGAGGCCCAGGCGGTGCCCTATTTGCTCAAGGCGCTGCAGGAGGACGCCGTGCCCGAGGTGCGCGAGCATATCGCGCTGGCGTTGGGCTTGATCGGTGATGCCCGCGCGGTGGAGCCGCTGGGCAAGGCGCTGAACGACCCGGTGGAATGGGCGCGCAGCGCTGCTGCCTGGGCGCTGGGACAAATCGGTGATGCGCGGGCCATTCCCTCCTTGCGCCTGGCGCGCGGACGGGATAAGACCGTGCGCTTCCAGGTGCGCATCGCGCACGCCCTCTATCGGCTCGGCGACCATGAAGCCGCCGCCACCCTGGTCGAGCTCGCCGGGAACCCGGATGCCATGACGCGGAGCATCGCCACCAACGCGCTGCGGGAGTGCGCGGAGCCGAATAGCGCCGGCCCGCTGCTGGCGCGCCTGCAGGAGAAACCTGACCCCCAGATCATCGAAACCCTGGGACAACTGCGTGATCCGCAAGCCGTGCGCCCGCTGAGCCTCTTCCTGCGTGAACCGGCGTATGGCGGTTGGTCCGAGCTGCGTTGCCAACAGCTCGCGGCACAGGCGCTGGGGCGTATCTGTGAAGGTCGCACGGGTGAGGTGGTCACGCGCGCCGCCGAGGTGCTCTACCGAACCACGACCCGCGAGCCGGAGCCGCTGGTGCGCGCCGCCGCCGTCCTCGCCCTGGCCCGCCTGCGCGACCCCCGCGCCGTCGAGGGCCTGGACTGGATCATGCAATACTATCTCCCCGAGCGCAATGCCGCCATCCGCGCGCTCTGGCTGGTCGATGACCCGCGCACCACCGAGATGCTTGCCCAGGCGCTACAGGATGATGATCCGCTGGGCCGCGTGCTCGCTGCCCACGGGCTAGCGTTACGCGGCGATGAACGCGGCGGGAAAGTCCTGCGCGCGCTGATCACCACCCCCGAGCCGATCGCCCGCCAGCTTGCCATTCGCTTCGCCGGCGATTTGCATGACCCGGCATTAGCCCCTACCCTGGCAAAGATCGCCCGCGCCCCGCATGAAGAGGCTACCATGCCCCTCGTCCTGGAAGCCGTCACCGCGCTGGGCAAATGCGGCCCGGAAGGCGCCCGCACCCTCACCAGCCTGCTCGTCTCCCCCTCCTCCCGCATCCGCGAAACCGCCGCCCGCGCCCTCGCCGGTACCACCGACGCCCAAATCCGCGGCACCCTCACCGCCCGCCTGACCTACGAAGACGCCACCCGCGTCCGCCTCGCCATCACCGCCGCCCTCGGCAAATAACGGGAAGACGCAGGTCCGTACAAATAGCTCCCCTTCCCCCTCGGGGGGGAAGGGGTTGGGGGTTAGGGGGCCGGAGACCAGAGCGGTAGTAATATCAAAAGAGCTTCACCCAACCCGCACCGTCGCCGCCAACACCGAAAGCGGCGGCAATTCGCACCGCCCCCGTCCCGCCTTGACGACAAGCCCATCATACGCCCGCGCACAAACCGCATCAGGCTGTTCATAGGAATTCGCCGCCTTGGCATTCGCTCCGGTCAACAACTCGGCGGACTCGACGGTCAGCACCTCATGATCAGCCACCACTATCTCCACCGGCGCCGCGGTATCCATGCTGCGATTCGTCAGGAAAACATGCAGACGCTCCCCATCCAGAATCGCGCTGGCATCCACGAACGGCGTGCGCCCATTGGTCTTCCCCTCATAAACCGGACCATCGACCACCGGTGTGAGCGCCAGACCATCACGCCGCTTGGCAAACATCTCGAAGGGATAGAAGATGCTCTGGATCAGCAACTCGTCGCCGCGCGTGAGCACCGGGGCGATGACATTGGCAATCTGCGCGATGTTGGCGATCTTCACACTGTCGGCATGGCGCAGGAAGCTATGCAAAAAGCCGGCGACCACCAGCGCGTCCTCCAGATTGTACACCTCCTCGATCAGGTGCGGCGCGACCTTGCCCTCGCCGTCCATCTGCATGTTGCGATACCAAATGTTCCATTCGTCGAAGCACAGGTACGCGCGCTTGCGGCTCTTCCGGCGAGCCTGCACGAAACGGCACGCGGCGTCCATCTCCTCAATCTGCCGGTCGAGGGAGTTCGTCACCGCCAGGAAATCCGGGGTATCGTCCTCACGATTGCCGACATACCGGTGGAGGCTGACATAATCCGCCGCATCCCCCAGGTAGTCGAGTACCTGACGGTCCCACTCCATATAGCTGTCCATGGAGACGCCGCACGATCCGCAAGCGACCACTTCGATCGACTGATCCGCATCCTTCATCATCTTCGCCGCCTGCTGCGCGCGAATGCCATACTGATCGGCGGGCACATGGCCCAATTGCCAGGGGCCATCCATCTCATTTCCCAGGCACCACAGCTTCACCGCGTGCGGCTCCGGGCTGCCGTTCGCCACGCGCTGGTCGGCATAGCGGGTGCCGGCGGGACAATTGCAATATTCGATCCAGTTGCGCGCTTCTTCCGGCGTCCCCGTCCCCAGGTTCACGGTCAGCATCGGCGTCCAGTCCATTTTGCGACACAGGCGGATGTATTCATCCGTGCCGAACTGATTCGTCTCAACGCTTTGCCACGCCAACTCGCGAACGGTCGGACGCTGCGCGCGCGGCCCCACGCCATCCAACCAGTGATAGCCCGAAGCGAAATTGCCCCCCGGATAACGCATGGCCGTCATCCGCAAACGACCGAGCGCCGCCAGCACATCCGTCCGCAACCCCTCCGCATCAGCATGACGACTCGCCGGATCATAAACGCCTTCATACACGGCCCGGCCCATATGCTCCAGAAACCCGCCGAAAATCCGCGGATCAACAGCCCCCACCTGAAAGCGGGAATGCAAATGCAACGTGGTAGTGTCCATGAATCTCTCCCCGACGAATTATCATTTCTGCCAGGAGTATCACGCCAATACCACGAAAATGAAATGGCAAAGACAATCGTTCATTTATCATTTTCGATTGGATCGCACCCATGGCATATACACACCCACCGCGCGACGGGGCACTGGCAATCAGTGACGTTGGGATCGGCTTCCAACACCCGCCGGGATTTACCATTGACCGGCCCACCGGGTATCCGGAAACCCTGTTCGTCTATTTCCTGGTGCCCGTGAAGCTCCGTATGCCGGACGAGACGACCCGCGCGGAAGCGCACTCCTGTGTTATCAATACCGCCGGTAGTCCCCACTGGTATCAGGGGGATGGCGTGGGATTGGAGAACCATTGGTTCCACTGCGCCGGAACATACTTCGACCAACTGCTCCAGCAGTACGATATCCCGGTCAACCGCGTGCTGCGACCGCAACAAACCGACTTCATTCCCGCCATCCTGCTCGAACTCCGCCAGGAGCTCAATCGCCAGGATGCCTTCGCCGCCCGGCAGATCGAGCTCTTACTTGAACGGTTGTGTCTCTGCCTCTCCCGGGCGCTCCACGACCGGCAGCATGCGGCGATGACCCCGCGCCAACGCGAACTGCGCGACGCCTTCCAGCAACTCCGCGACGCGATATATCATCAGCCACAGCAACCCTGGACAGTGATACAGATGGCGCAACGCATGCACCTGAGCGCGAGTCGCTTCTCCCCGCTCTACCGCGCATTTTTCGGCGTCAGTCCCTACGAAGACGTACTCCACGCCCGCCTGGAACGCGCCAAATGGCTGCTCACCAGCACCACCGAAACCATCACCGCCATCGCGGAACAAAGCGGCTTCGACAGCATCTACCACTTCAGCCGCGCCTTCCGCCGCAAAATTGGCTGCGCCCCCCTGCACTACGCCCACCGAACAACCAGTAGCCGGTAAGCGAAAAACGGGGACTGGCTCGGGTGTCCCGTTGTTTGCGGACACCCGTGCCTGTCCCCGCTTTTCGCGCTGCCGTTGCTGCAGACCAATTAAAAGCGCGCAAGTGCCCGACTTCCCCGCCCCATATCTCCCATCCGTCCCATCCGTCTTATCACCCCATCCGTCCAACAGCACTAAAAATAGTATCAGTTATTTCCAATATCCATTATAATAGATTGGTTCTCCCCCCGGAGGTGCCTATGAAGGCCCTGCATGTGCGGGTTGTCGTGTTCTGTTGCTTGATCCTGCTGACTGCCGGCGTACTGGCGCA
>DASXVL010000134.1:0-17733 GCA_036504255.1 Armatimonadota bacterium
CGCACGCCAGGCGATGTGCGTCAGCACGCCCCCGACCATTGATGGCAAACTGGACGACTGGCGCGCGGTGCCGCCCGTCACCTACACCATCCCCGGCCTGACCACCAAGACGCGCGTGGCGTGGGATGCGACCAATCTCTACCTGGCGGTAGAGGTAGCGGGGGCATTTCACGCCAACCGCCCGGACTCCGTTCCCAACTTCTGGGGCAAGGACGCTATTGAAGTCTTTCTCGACCTCGGCAACCAGAAGTCGCTGCTCTACGACGCGGATGATATGCAGCTCTTCTTCTGCCCGCTCGCGGTCACCGGCGACGCCGCGCTGGGCGGCAAGGCGATTCGCCAGCGCCAGGGCGATGTCGTGAATATCGTCAACGTGCTGGCGGACCCGGACATGCGCACGGCAAGCGTGGTGCGTGACACGGGCTACACCCTGGAAGGCGTGATTCCCTGGCGCACCATCTCCCCGACCTTCCGCCCGCAGCCCGGCGCACAGCTCGGCTGCGACGTGGCGCTCGACCATACGAAAAATACGGACGGGCTGGCGCTCTCGACTTCGATCTTCGGCCTGGCGAACAAGCCGTTCGGGCAGCCGAACCGCTGGGGCACGCTCACGCTGCTCGCGCCCGGCGTCACGCCGCTCACCCCCAAGCTCATCGTGCCGCCCGCGCCTGAGGCAGCCGCCGCACCGGACACCACGATCCGCTTCTCGCGCACGCAGAGCGACGGCTGGATATTTCCGCCCAAGCCGGGCCTCACCGACGCGGGCCTGCGCCTGGCGAACGGCGGCGGTGGGGCCAACCTGCTGTTGAAAGCGCCGATCCCCGCCCCATTGACCGACGCCGGGGTCACCACGCGCTTCACCATCAAGGGGTTTGATAAGTTGCCGGGGAACGCCGCCGCCAATCAGCCGCCCTTCCGCACGCACCTGCGCGCCTACTGGACGCCCAAACTGCCGGAGGGCTTCATCGAGCCCTACGCCATGAGCGACTGCCTGGCGCTCCTCGTCGAGTACCGTGACGAACAAACCAATTTTGAGCTCTACAAAAAGGTCGGGGGCACGAACGCGGGGTGGGGGCCTTTACTGTGGAGCGCCTCGACGGCCAACACCTATCCCCTTACTGTCACTTTTTGGTTCAATAAGACCGACTACCAGGTCAACGTAAGCACACCGGTGGAAACGCGGCAGGGCGCGCGCTCCGGCCAGCACGGCCTGCCCGCTGAGCTGTGGGCGCAGCCCGTGCGCTTCGGCCTAAAATCGGTGTACGGCAGCCAACCGGCCGATCTCATTATGGAGACGGTGGAGATCAAAGCGGGGAAATGAGCCGAAACAGCAATCTCTTCCCCCAGCCCTTTCAGGGCTGGGGGAAGTCTCAGGTTTAGCCTAGTTCAAGCCACTTTCCTCCGATGTGAGCGGTCCTCTCTCATGCCGCAGGCAGTGGCAGCGTACGTGCAAAAAAAGCCTCTGTGGGTATGGTGACGGTACCACCCTGACACCACCAACAGAGGCTTTCACGATGATTGTACCCTATCTGCTCCGGATTTTCACCTCGTGGCAGGCGGCGTTTGCCACCGAGCACACCGGCCTGCGCGCGCTCCGGCACGCGCTCGCCGTGATCGCCAGCCTGGGGCGCGGCACGATCACCGCTGTGCTGTGCACATTACGGCTGACCGGACCGAACTGGCATAAGGAATACCGCCTCTATACCCATCGCCGCTGGTCGTCCCGCGCGCTGTTTGATGTATTGCTGGCCGAGGCGCTGCCGTTGTGTCCGACGGACTATGTCGTGGCGGGCTTGGATGACACCAGTCTCCCCAAGACCGGCAAGCGGATCCCGGGGGTGACCTATGGTCGGGATCCGCAGTCCCCGGCCTTCCACGTGAACTTGCGCCGGCAATTACGCTTCATCCATGTGGCGCTGCTCCTCCCCCTCTATCACGCGGGGGCCACCGCGGCCCGCGCGCTCCCCCTCCGCTTTGAGCACGCGCCTCCGGCCCCCAAACTGCGCAAAGACGCCACCCCGGAGGAGCAGGCGGCGTACAAAGCGTTGCACGCTGCCCGGCGCTTACCGGCGGTGGGCTGGGATCTCGTGCACAATCTGCGCGCCACCCTCGATGCCCTCGGCCAGACGGCGAAGACATTACTCATGGTGGTCGATGGCAGTTACTGCACGCGTCTCTTCTTTCGGGCGGTACTGCTGCGGGTCGAGGTGCTCGCCCGGTGCCGCAAAAACCAGCGGCTCTGCCGGCGGCATACCGGAGGCGGACGGCGGTTTTATTCGGTGGACACCTTCACCCCCGACGCGGTGCGCCAGGATGACACGCAGCCCTGGCACGACGGCTGGTTTTGGTTCGGTGGGGCCCGCCGCTGGCTGCGCTACAAGGAAGTCCGGGACGTCTACTGGCGCGCGGGGGGCGGACGCCGCACCGTGCGCCTGCTGGTGCTGGCCCCCACGGGCTATCGGCTGCAGCGCCGCAGCCAACTCCTCTATCGCGACCCCGCCTACCTCCTCACCACCGACCTGACGGCGCCGGCGGAGTTCCTCATGCAGAGCTATCTGGATCGCTGGCAAATCGAGGTGGCGCATCGCGACGGCAAAACGTTGTTGGGCGTGGGCGAGGCGCAAGTGCGGCATCCGCAGGCCGTCTCCCGCCAACCGGCCTTCGTGATGGCGGTGTATGGGGCGCTGCTGCTGGCCCCGTTGCTGGCGGCGGCCGATGAACGCCCGGTCTTCTACCACCCGACGCCGGCCTGGTATGATGGCCCGTTGCGCCCATCCCTGGAGGATATCCGGCGGGTCGTCCGGGAGGAATTGCTGGAGCACCCGGCGTGGATCGCCCCGTATGGGGTGTACTTCGAGGCTGAGCACCTCGTGCTGACGGCTGCGGCATAAGCGTACCACAGGGGAAGACTGGAGTTGAGCAAGCGATAGGACTAGGCTAAACCTGAGTCTTCCCCCAGCCCTTTCAGGGCTGGGGGAAGTAGATACAGGCCAATACGGTGCATGCGAGCCAGTCATTAAGTCGACTAGCAGCATCCCTGCCCGACGCCTGGGCATCGCCGTCAAGATCGAAAGTGGCTCGGAAGAAGCCAGCGGCTGCGCCGCCCTTGAATACCTGCGCCAACTCGGCGTGCTCGCCGAGCATGAAATGGAGCCGCTGCAGCCATGCTGGCAATGCCCGGTCAGCAATTGCACGGGGATGGTGGTCGGACAGTATCGTGCGGCCTTTCCGCGTAGCGCCTGAGTTCGTCGTCTGCGACCATAGTTATTCTGTATTGTTCTGCTCGGCTATCCGCCCTGCTTCCGCGAGCTCTGCGCAAAATGAACTCCTGTTATTTGTTATGGCGCTAAGGGCTCATGAGGGCTCGAGCAGTACGCGACCCGCCGTGCTTATCCCTTCGGCACAGGGAACAGCTTTTCGAATTGCATCAGGATGAGCATGTCGCCCGTGACTTTGTATTTGCCGGTCATGAAGGCGGCGGCGCCGTTGAGTTTTCCGCGGGCGATGTCGAGCCAGACGTGCGCCGGGGTGGTGATGGTGGCGGTCGGCGCGGGGTGGGTACCCGCGTAGGCCGTGCATTGCCCCTGCGCGATGTTCAGGTAGTACTGGCCGGGCGTTTCATCAGGTACGACGAATTGCAGCACGGCGCACAGGTCACCGGCGGCCTCTGCATTGAAGATGAGCGCCATGCCGGAGATCAGGTCGGCCATGCTCTCCATCCCGGCGGGCGGCGCAAGCGGGGTGGCCGTGGGCGCGGGCGTGGCGACCGGCACACGCGCCGTGTCCGGCGTGATACGGCTGAGACCCAGGCTGCGCCAGTGCGCGTTGGCCATGTTGGCGTACATCACCTGATCTTCGATGAGCGGGCGTTCGAGCGTCGCCTGCGTTTCGGCGGTAAGCTTGCGCTGCGTGACCACTTCGCGCCCGGCCTGACGCACGGCGTCCAGATACCAGGTGAACGCCTCGCGCATCTTCGCGTCTTCCAGCATCACGCCCCCCGCACAACAAATCATCCCGGCCAGTTGCTTGGTTTCGCTGCGGTAGCAGCGCCGAAACGTCTCCTTCAGACCGGAGAAATGCCCTTGCTCGGGGAAACCGCTGTTGGAGATAAGCACGACGGACTTGTTCCCTATGTCACCATAGCGCGGTGGGTGAATGCATAAGCCGTCCTCAACGTCGATAAACGGCTGGGCAAGCGGCAGCGAGCGATCCAGGCAATCCTTCATGAGGCCCGTGACGGTGTAGATGTACAACGGGGAGGCGTAGACCAACACATCCGCCTGTAGCATCTGTTGCAATACTTCCGCCATGTCATCTTGGTGCACGCAAACGCCCGGCGTTTTCACCCAGCAGGTGAAACACCCGTTGCAGTGCTGCACCGTCTTTTCGCTCAGATAGACGGTCTCTGCCTGCGCCCCGGCCTCGCGTGCGCCCTCCAGGAACGCCTGCGCGAGGATCTCCGTATTGCCGCGCCGTCCGCGCGGGCTACCATTGAGTACCAGGATTTTCATGCGCGTTCTCCTTTACGATGTTCTCCCCGTTCCAATCGTGCGATGACATTCTCAAACCAGCGTAGATTGGCTTCCGTCAAGTAGATACCGTACTCCAGCGTGAGTAAGTGGAAAAAACAATCGCGCGTCTGCTCGTCCGGACAGGCGCTCTGCGTTTGCACCTGGCGCAAGTGCGCCAATGCCTGGCGATTCAGCTCCGCCAAGCGCCGGAAGATGGCGAGGATCTCTTCGTCGGACAACTGCCCGGCGAAGAAAATCTGCACCAGTTCGGCAATGCGCGTGCCCTTCATCGGCAGCGGCGCTACCAGCCATTGCCGCAGTTCCTCGCGCCCCGTCTCGGTAATGTGATACACCTTGCGGTCAGGCCGATCCTCCTGCGCGATGACCTCCACCTCGGTCCAGCCATGCTCCGCCAAGCGGGACAGCGTCCGGTAAATCTGCCCCTGATCCGCCGGCCAAAAATGCCGCACCGAGGCATCGAACTTCGCTTTCAAGTCGTACCCCGTCAACGGCTTGTAATGTAAAAACCCGAGAATAGCATGCTCAAGTGACATAGAGGAGTCCTTATGTGTATGCGCTGTCATATATATGATAACACATATATTAACGAGCAGCGAGGAGCTTGTCAAGGGGTGAACAAGATGCGGTAATTAATTCAGGGAGTCATCGGGATGCCCTCGTGCGTGGTTGCACAAGAGAAGAAAACAGGAGACGGCCGGGCTATGTCCCTGTTCCAGACCGTGCCGTTGACACCAAACAACCAATGGTCCTTAGCACCGTCTGGAAGCCGACCCCAGGCGCGCTCAGCCTCTTGACAGTCCATTCCCGGACCTGCCTCGCGCGGCACGCTGAGCGCGACTCCGGGCTGCGGCCCTACATCGGCTTCCAAACGGTGCTGCTGACACCATCCCCACCTTACAGTCCTTAGCACTGTCTGGAACAGGGCCCTAGCCCGGCGATCCCCGGCAGGACACAAGAGCATGGCGGAGAAGCGCCGCATTCTGGATGTGGCACTTTTGCACTCTTTTCGTGCTCAACCGACGACCAAATGGAAATGCCCGCTAGTGTATCTAGCGGGCACGAAAATTTATGATTCGGTACTGTCGCGGAGTGCATGGCGGAAATCGACGCGCCTGGTTGCATCGCGAAGCAGATCCAAACTAAGTTTGGTGGTACGGGATCAAAGTCTTGAAATGGCGTTAACAGGCAATCTATCACCTTCGTATCAACCCTTTATTGGCTGGCCGAGGACAGGTTCTTCATGCGACAACTGTTCCTGTCTAGTGATATACATCCAGCGAGAAGTGCCGGTAGCGGCTTAATAAATCAAAGGGCGATCCTCCTGGACGCGCGTACTGTCGGGGCACTGCCGCCACGCATAATAGCCGCTGCGTGTGACCTGGAGCGTCTGGCAGAGCACGGTGACCGGGTACTGGGAGGCATGGGCACCAATAAAACGGTATCTCATCGCTGGGCCTCCGAGAAGATACCGATCGCTTTTTTTAAGATGTCGCGCTCCATCTCGGCGCGGGCCAACGCTTTGCGCAGGCGTACGAGTTCGGCCTGGTCCGCGACGGCCTCGGGCGGCGGGGCGTCAGGACCGAACTTGGTGATCCAGGCATACAGCTTACTCTCGGGCACGCCCAAGTCGCGCGCCGTCTGGGCTTTGCTCTTCGCCCCGGAGAGGGCCAGCTGGACGGCTTGGTGCTTGAAGTCAATCGAATAGGATTTTCGTGTCATGGATACCTCGCTTGAGGATTCTAATCCTCTCTTGGCTCGGTGTCCACTAAACCGGGGGAAGATCAGATCGCCTTGGGAGGGTTAATGGCATGAACCGCCACCCGAGCCCATATTCATATTGCCCATGTCCATATTACATCCGCCACCAGCCTGGTCTTTCTGTGTGGTTTGCGGCGTAGGCGAAACGAAGGTGGCGTGGAATTTGAAATTACTCTTACCGAGTGCCGTGGCCAACGCACTCGTCGTCACATTCGCATCCTTCGTAAAGCCGATAGCGGCGATCTTGCCGGTCTCATCGAGCGTCACATCGCTGACACCCTTCACGGCATTCAACACCTTGGGGATCTCGGTAAAGCAGCCATCGCACATCTTCGCATTTTTCGCGCACATCTCAGTATCGATGTAAGCCATGAGCTTTGCCCCGTAGGTCTTGTCGTGATCCATCGCTTGCGGGTGCGTAGTAATCAAGGTCACGAACTGACTAACGGTGATGGTACTCTCATCCAGTTTCGCCGTGACTTGTCCAGGCTTCTGTGTGACTTTCACGTCAGAGACACCAGGCGCTTTCCCAAGGTCTTTTTGCAATTCGTCTACACAGGCTTGACAGTGTAAGCCATCAACAGCGACGGTGACCGGCGTCAGTTGCGGCGCTTTCGGTTTCGCGGCCAGCGCAATAGCCGCCACGCTCAGTACTACAATCGCAATGAGCACTCCCAGGATACCTTTTCGCATCATTCCCTCTCCTTGTCTGTGAAGGTGTTTAAAGTGCGATGGTGTAGCGTGTCTCTGCCAACTCGGAAGGCAGAGACACATCCACACTTACCGCATCTTCCTATTTGCTAAGACGGGGGGTGCCTCAAGCGCGTTCCATAAACTTTATAATAAATCCGCTTTGCGGAGATTCTTTCCAATTAGCGCAGGTGTTCCAGGATTTTCTGGAGAGTTGTGGCATCCACGGTTCCGACCACTGTCACCGCTATGGCACCAACGTTAGTATTCGCGACCAGCGCATGTGCGCTCCCGGTCTGACGACATCCCTCGCCCATGTCGCACATCATCGCATGGCGCGACATTTCAAAGAGCGTAATCGCGCTCATCCCATCGGAGTATCGTAAAACACCCATCGGTTGTCCGCATTCACCGCAGGGTTCCAGGAGCGTATCCGTCAACATGAATCCGTCCGGCAACCAATGCGGCTCGACGATTTTCCCTCCCAAGTGCGCGGCAAGGGTGGCGCGGTTAACAGCTTTCTCGCGTGTGGCACATTCCATTGTACAGGGTTGAACGGCAACGGGTCGGTATTCCACGCGGTCGACACGCATCTCACTCTGCAGGTGCCGGCGCACGGAGGTCGCCATCGCCAGGACAATTCCCGTTTCTCGATCAATCGCCATGGTTTTCTGTAGACGTCCATTAGTGACCGACAACCGCACGACCAGCCTTCCAGCCATGGTCGCTACCCCAAGGATACGTGCGTGTTCCGGCACGGGGACCGACGATGTCCGAGACACCGAGATCTTCTCTTGCTTGGCACCGGTCGAATACCAAACCTGACTCCCATCATATCCGAGGGAGCAGAGGCGGCCCTTGGCATCCCGTGTAGTCAGAACATAGTGCCCATCCGTCCCTTGGTCGAGCAGAAATTGGGCGCGTGTGCCATTGGTCATCGACTGACCGTCGGCATGATAGGCGATTTGTTGACTGGCCTGATCGGCATAGGCTAACCACTGGGCAGGCGAGCGTCCATCCACACGACGGATATAGCCATATCCCCACACACCGATGCCGATCACCAGCAAGACGATGATCCCCAGCCCAATCCAGACATGACGTTTCATCATTGACTTCCTTGCTCTACGGCCAACTGTACCCCGAGACTGGCACGATCTGATAGCGGATCACGCGCCGAAAGTAACTGGTGCTGCGAGACATACGATGCCGTGGCAGCCGTGGCATAGGGCAGTGACGGTTGAGGACGATTGGTCACGAGAATACCGACCAATAAGCTTGCTGTCAGCCCAACCCCTGCCGCTGTGCGCCACAACCACGGTACCATCGTGCGGCGTGGAGCCGAGGAGATGCGTGCCGCCACCCCTGCCCAGAGATTGTCGGGAACACAAGGCGTGGGTAAATCCTGTAATAGCTGTGCCGTCCGTTGTAATGCCCCCATTTCCTGTTGGCATCGCGCGCACCCGTCGAGATGGTTCGACAAGCGCTGGCGCAAACGCGGAGAGCCCAGGCCTTCGAGATATTCAGCTAATTGGTGCACATTCGGACAATGCATGGTGATACCTCATAAAGTGCGCCAGGGCCAGTATCATGTACACCGGCCCATGCGCACACCTTACTGTTAGTGGCAGATTTCTGGCCCTTTATTCAATTGGTGCCTGGCGTCTTTGGTCGCCTTGGCCGAATCGGAAAAACTGAAGGCGAAACGCAAACTACTTTTTTCGATGGCCTTGACAATGTCGTGCGTCGTGACGCTGACATCAGGAGCGAAGGTGAGGCTGGCGATCTTGCCGGACGCATCTAGGGTGACGATATCGATGCCCTTCACTCGCTTCAGGCGTGCGGGAATTTCCACTTTGCATCTCTCGCACATCGCTTTTTGGTTGGCGCAGGCTTGCATATCTACAAAGAGCAAGAGATGCGCGCCATAGGTTTTGTTGTCGTCCATCGCGGTCTTGTGCTTAGTAATCGCATTAACGAACTGGCTGACGGTGATCTTTGCTTCATCCAGCTTCGCAGTCACTTGCGCGGGGTCCAATGTCGCTTGCACGTCCGTGACCCCCGGTAGTTTTGCCAGGTCTTGCTGCAGTTGATCCGGGCACATCTGACAGGTAAACCCATCAACCGCCACTGTTATCTGGACTGGTCCCGCGGGTTGTGGTCGATACACCGGCCCCGCAAAACTCACCATGGCAATGCTCATCGCTGCCAGCGCCAGCAGCAGGGCAATCAGTGTGTTCTTCATCGTCGATTCTCCTTCTGACACGGACCTTACTGTAAGTCTCGCAACCTGGCCTGGGAGACCAGGTGGTCTAGCTGCGCGTGTTGTTTCTCGGTTAAGTTGGCGCGTGCCTGTTGCCAGTACGAGTGCCGTGTCGTCACCACGATGTTCGACAACCGTTGCACGTCACCACTTGCATTTTGGAGCTCCTGTATATTAGGACGTTGCCCGTGCTGATCGCGTTCCACCTTTTACTGATAATCCGCAGATGCCGTATTCATCCGCTGTTGGTAGGGAGCCACGTCCTTCCGATAGTCGGATTAATCCGCGCTCACGCTCCGTATGACGAATCTGCGTGCGCTTGGATCGCCGCTTGTTCCTGCACATTCAAACGGCGCATACCACGAGTCAACAGACCTATGGCAGTCCGCGCATTCATGCCGCGTTGCGCCAGCAGGGAGAAACGTGCGGTAAGCACCGGATCGCCCGCGTGATGCGCCAGCACGGCCTCGCCGCCAAGCACCGCCGAACATTTCGGGTCACCACGAACTCGGCGCACCCCTATCCGGTCGCCGAGAATCGGCTGGCCCGCCAGTTCACGCCCGCCGCACCCCATCAGGTGTGGGCGAGCGATATCACCTACATTCCCACCAGCGAAGGCTGGCTCTATCTGGCCGCCGTGATGGATCTCGCCTTTCGGGGCATCGTGGGCTGGGCGATGTCCGAGCGGATCGACCGGGCGCTGGCCTGCGAGGCGCTGACCGATGCCGTGCGGCGTCGGCATCCCGCGCCGGGCGTGCTGCACCATTCCGACCGGGGCAGCCAGTACGCCAGTGCCGACTACCAGGCCCTGCTCACCCAACACGGGTTCATGCCCTCCATGAGTCGTAAAGGCAACTGCTGGGATAATGCCCCCATGGAGTCCTTTTTTCACTCGATGAAAGTCGAATGGCTCCACGACCAGACCTTTCGGACCCGGGCCGAGGCCCGGCAGGCGATCTTTACCTTTATTGAAGTGTGGTCTAATCGCCAACGACTCCACTCAACGTTAGGCTACCGATCCCCCGCATCCTACGAACGGTTGATCGCTGCCTAACCGACCTGTCCACAAAACCGGGGCAAGATCAATCAACGAGTAAAGGGTGAGCATTTGCCAAGAAGAGAGCGTCCTTATACTGTAGGACGCTCTCTTCGTCGCTATGGTAACTCGGGGGATATATACGATTCCAGACGCCGCCGCAGTTCCGCGCGTGCCCGCGCTAACCGTGATTTGATCGTCCCGACTGGAACCTGCAACGTGGCGCTCATGTCCTCGACGGGGACGTTTTCCAGATGGTGGAGTATGATGACCGCGCGATGTTCAGGAGATAAGCGCAAGAGCGCGTCCTGGATCTGCTGCGATAATTCATGCGTCATCAGGCGTTGATCAAGGGGTGGATCGGATGACGGCAGCGACCGTTCGATGACCTCTTCTGCTTCAGGCGATGAGATATCCCATGGGGTGGTATCAATGCGACGGCGGCGTTGGTGATCTCGTACCATGTTCACGGTCAGGCGCGTGACCCAAGCTTGGAATGCTTGACCGTGCTGAAGTGTTGAAAGGCGCTCATACGCCCGCACGAAAACATCCTGTGTCAGATCGGCGGCATCCTCCGGATGGCCTACCATCCGATAGGCGACACGATACACGAGTGGAGAATGCCGATCGAAGAGCTGGCGAAACGCACCGTGATCGCCATACCGCGCACGATCAACCAGCCCTTCATCTTCGCTATACAACCGCGCTGGTTGTGCTTCGCCGATGAGTTCGATGGCCAGTGCATCCTGCCCACGAGAGATGACTTGCACCGGCGATACCGAGCGAAGCCAGTTATTGAGGTAAGCGTGTAACAAATTCAGCATTAGTCCGCGATGGTTTCCTCGCGTTGGTCAGTCGGCATATGCGTGGTCAGCATCTCATTGAAACTGCCGGTACGATAACCCAGCAAATCTACGGTTACATATTGATAACCGATGGTCCGTAGGTGTTGGGTGATGCGCTCACGAATCACAGGCTCTACCACACGGATGATATCATCCGGCGACACTTCAATGCGCGCCAACTCGCCATGATGACGGACACGCACTTGCTGAAATCCTAGATCGCGTAAGAAATATTCCGCCTGTTCAATTGCGCCTAATGATTCCGGGGTTACTGGCGTGCCGTAGGGAATACGCGAAGCAAGGCAGGCGGATGCGGGTTTATTCCACGTCGGTAAACCGAGTTCCTGTGATAAGTGTCGGATTTCCGGTTTCGTCATCCCGACTTCAATGAGCGGACTGCGCACTCCCAATTCACGTGCCGCTTGCTGCCCTGGTCGCCAATCACCCGTGTCGTCCGCATTATTCCCATCGCAAACAACGGGGTAGCCTTCACTTTCGGCGATGTGTATGATGCGCGTAAAGAGTTCGTGTTTGCAGTAGTAGCAGCGGTTACTGGGGTTGGAGGCATACCGTTGATCTTGCATCTCTTCCGTGTGTATCACGCGGTAGACGGCACCCATTTCCTCCGCGAGGTGAATCGCGTCGCGATATTCACGCGAGGGGTAACTCGGTGAATCGCCGATGACGGCCAATACGCGATCCGGCCCCAGTGCATCAATGGCGACTTTAAGCAGGAAGACGCTGTCTACTCCCCCGGAATAGGCAATGACAACCCGCGACAATGTGCCGAGCAGCTGTTGCAGTTGCGTATAGTTATTCTGCATGGCAGCCGATTGTGCCGTCATCATGCGTACTCCTTTGCGACATTCACCGGCGGTGTGATTTTGCAACAGGATATGACTGTTGTGTACCCACCATGCGCTCCACGGGTAGTCGAGACCAGTCCGGATTTGCGCAAGGGCACCATCACCGGTTCCGGGTCGGTTGCCGGCAGTTGCTGGCGTACGGCGATCTCTTTCACCATGACTGGGCCTTGTGTCGCCCCTTGTGCGATGGCCATCATCGCCCGCACACCAGATAACGCTCGTGTGGATAATTTCATGCAACCCCCATCTAGACCCCGGAACACTTTAATACATTGTATTCTGATAAGGATACAATGTATTAAAGTGTAGTTAATGTGCGCGGGCATGTCAATAGGGGAGGTTGGCGGATATTCATCGAGCCTGATAGCTGCATCCTGTCTGTGAGCGCGAGTGATCACAGGCGAACAGCTAGTAAAGTAATATAAACTTATCGGAAAGCAAAGATTACCTCTTGACACGCTTGTGCAAGCTCTTGTAAGATACTCGTGCGGATGCACTATAGTATTCCGATAAGAAATAAGTATTATTTCTGTCTGGTCTGGAGATAGCGATGCCTGTAGAGTCTGCACAACTGAATAGAGCCAGCGCATGGCACGCTCGTTTCCATTCAGGCAATGGACGCTATGGGGAAGGTATCGCCGTTCTCTGGGCAGTCATCCCGAAGAGCCATAGTAGCGGTGGGTCCCCTTATTGTTGAACGTGTCTGGTTTCCCCTTCACCACCCACACGTTTACAAAGGAGATTTGCGATGACACATACATTACGACTGCTACTCGCAGTATTGGGACTTGCGGTATTGAGTCTGACCGCGCAGGCTGCCGTCGATCCCACTGACGTTCTTATCAAAGCGTTGATCGAGAAGAATGTCATAACAGAAGATGACGCGGCGGCGGTTCGCGCGGAGATCGCCAACACCCGACAGGAAGAGGACGCGGCGCGGAAGTCCTATCCCGTCACGGGCAAACGTCCGCTGAAAGTCTCGGGGTATTTGCAAACGCGCTATACCTCTTCGGACGACGACACGCTGAATTCGGGGTTCGAAGTGAAACGGGCACGCCTCCAACTGGCCGGAGATGCCACCCCGGTAATTGATTACAAGCTACAAATGGACTTCGCCGGCGCAAAGAAGGCGGTGACCGCTGTCAATAGTGATCCGACGAAATCGAAGACGGACCTTTTCGGCAAACCCACGCTGCTTGATGCGGTGATCGGCTATAAGTTGAGTCAAAACACCCGATTTCAAGCCGGACAGTTCTATATTCCTTTCGGCCTGGAAAACATCACGTCGGATGCTGTACTGGACACGATCAACCGCTCGCAGACCACCGAACGGCTTGTACCCGGACGGGATACCGGCAACCAGGGTCGCGATATCGGCATACAATTTGGCGGTATTCGCCCGTTGGACAGTGAGGGGAGTCGCGCACTGGAATATGCCGTCGCCCTGCTGAATGGCGCGGGCATCAACACGGGTGATGATAATGGACGAGCAGACGTTGCCGCGCACGTTCTTCTCAAGCCGGGGATTGACGGGCTTGCGGTCGGGGGTTCCTACTTCAACGGCGCGACCGGCACGACGAGAGTGCCGCACGAGCGCACCGGTCTGGAACTCGTGTATCGCTATGGTGGATGGGCCGTGAAAGGCGAGTATCTCACCGGCAAGGATGACGTCAGTAAACACGGTTACTATGGCACGCTGGTGCGTAATCTGTCGAAGTTCACACAAGCCGTCGTGCGCTACGATCATGTCAGCTCCAGTGCCTTCAAAACGACGGATACGGTTAAGCCCAGCAAGGTGACGACCGTGGGCCTGAATTGGTTCCTAAGTAAAGATACGCAGACCCGTATCGCCGTCAATTATGAGTTGCGCCGTGAAGATGGCGCGCAGGTAGCCAACGATCAGCTCCTGGCGCAGTTCCAGGCAAGTTTCTAACGAGGAGAATGATGATGAATAGACCATTTCTTTGGGTAATCCCCTACACATTCGTGGTCTTGGTGATGCTGAGCGGCACCTATGCGCAACAGCCAAAACCGCTGACAGGTACGTTGAGTCTTTCCGGGGCATGGGCGATCTATCCCCTGGCGGTCAAATGGGGGGAAGCCTTTCATAAGCGCTATCCCCAGGTGAAGTTGGAGATTTCCGCTGGCGGCGCGGGCAAAGGGATGACCGATGCGCTGTCCGGGGCCGTCGATATCGGCATGGTATCGCGGGAAGTTGATAAGGCGGAAAAAGCGAAAGGCGCGTTCCCGGTCTTTATCGCGAAAGATGCGGTGTTCGCGACCGCCAGCACGAAGAATCCCTCCCTCCGGGAATTGCAGGCCAAAGGTCTCTCACTAAAAACATTCGCCGACATCTTTATCACCACGCGGGTGACCACGTGGCGACAGGCCATCGGTGGTCCGGATGCGCCCATCCATCTATATACGCGAGCGGATGCCTGCGGCGCAGCCTCTGCGTGGGCCGCCACGCTCGGGAAGTATAAGCAAGATGACTTGAGAGGGATTGGCGTATACGGCGACCCAGGACTGCTGGAAGCGGTTCGCCGAGATCCACTCGGGTTGGGTTACAACAACCTGGGGTTCGTCTTCACCGGGGATCAAGTGACGCCTGGTATTGTGCTGGTGCCCGTCGACACCAATCACAATGGTCGAGTCGATCCCGCAGAACGCATCGACACCCGTGAGAAAGCCTATCAGGAAATAGCCTCCGGGCGCTACCCCGGCGCTCGGCGCGAATTTTTTGTAACGAAAGGCCAACCGAAAGGCCTGGCCAAGGCGTTCATTGAGTTTGCGTTAAGTGATGAAGGGACGAAAGTACTCAAGGATGTGGGTGGTTATGTGCCGCTCGCTGACAACGAGCAGGCTGAACAGGTACAACGATTCTAGCCGCCTGAGGCACAAGGCCGAGGGACACGTCTTGCGGCCGCTTTTTCCCGCCCATCGCCCGCGGTGATTTGACGCGTAGAGGCCCTCGATACGCGACATAAATCCGCGGGCGATGGACGACAGGATCGACTTGCTATCCGACCGCTCAGACTTGAGCATCAGGCGGCTCGCAGGTGGATTGGGCGCCGAAAGGTTTCTTCGGCGCCCAGGAGATGATGATGCAGTTGCGCAGGAAAATCACGGATTTCATCGCGGCCCATACTATGCTCCTGGCGACACTCCTTTCCGGATTGCTCGTAGTCGGGATTGGCGGTGCGTTGTTCCAGCGGGCCTGGCCATTGTTGTCGACCCATGGGATTATGCACGTGGTGTTTGGTGGGCAGTGGTCTCCTTCGTCAGGATCATTTGGCTTAAAACCGTTCATCGTCGGCACGTTGTGGGTGACGGGCTTGGCAACCGTGCTGGCTGTGCCGGCGTGCGTGCTGGCCGCAATTTTTCTTGCGGAGTATGCCGGAGCGAAGACCCGCGCGATCATCAAGCCGTTGATCGATCTGCTCTCGGGGATTCCCTCGGTCGTCTACGGCGTCTGGGGCGTGCTGGTGGTGGTCCCGTTTATCGCGGATGTGCTTGGTCCCTACGCCACAAAACATTGGCAGCGCATCCCGCTGCTCAGCACGGACTATACGACGGGATTCAGTATCCTGGCCGGGGCGGTGGTACTGGCCATTATGATCGCGCCAGTCATTGTCACGATTGCCGATGAGGTGTTGCGTGCGGTCCCCCAGGAGGTGCGCGAAGTCTCCTCTGCGCTGGGGGCCACCCGTTTTGAGACGATCACCCGCGTTGTGGTGCGCAAAGCGCTGCCCGGCCTGGTTGCCGCCGTGGTGATGGGGGTCTCGCGTGCGCTGGGCGAAACGATGGCCGTGCTGATGGTGGTGGGGAATGTGCCGTTCACGCCGAAGTCCGTCTTTGATCCGGCGTATCCGTTGCCGGCGCTCATTGCGAACAACTATGGGGAGATGATGTCGATTCCGCTCTATGACTCGGCGTTACTCGGCGCAGCATTGTTGCTGTTGCTAATTGTATTAGCCTTCAATCTGCTGGCGCAAGGCGTGTTGAAACAGGCGATGCGGAGGGCCGCGTGATGACGAGACGACGTATGATCGACCTGCTCTTTCAAGGCATGTCATTCGGCGCAGCCGGGTTGCTGGTCGTGGTATTGGTGGCGATCTTCGGGATCATCGCCCTCAAAGGTGCACGGGCGATGAGCTGGGAGTTGGTGTCGCAGGTGCCGTCCGGTGGGTTTTATCTGGGGGGAACAGGCGGCATTGCCAACGCGATCGTGGGGTCGCTCTATCTGGGCGTGGGGGCCACGGTCCTGGCCTTGCTCATCAGCATCCCGACCGTGCTGTATTTGCGGGTGTACGCGGCAGGCTGGTTCGCCGGGACCATCCGCCTGTTATTGGATATTCTCTGGGGCGTACCATCCATCGTCTTTGGCGCGTTCGGTTTCGCGCTGATGGTGCTGCTCGGGCTGAAGGCCTCGCTGCTCGCCGGGATGATCACGGTGGCGCTGTTTGAGCTGCCCATCATGATTCGTGCCATCGACGAAGTAGTCAAGATGGTGCCGCATGAGTTGCAAGAGGTGTCTTTCGCCCTGGGGGCGACCCGTTTCGAGACGGCAGCGCGAGTCATCTTCCGCCAGGCGCTGCCTGGTGTCGTCACCGGTTCGTTGCTGGCATTCGGACGCGGAATCGGCGATGCCGCCTCGGTGCTCTTCACGGCGGGATTCACGGATAACATCCCGCATGGGCCGATGGATGCCGCCGCCACGCTGCCGTTGGCGATATTTTTTCAATTAGGCACGCCATTTGAGGCAGTCCGTCAGCGCGCGTATAGCGCCGCATTGGTGCTGATGGTGCTGGTCCTCGCGGCAAGCATCCTGGCGCGATTGCTCGGCGCGCGGTTCAACAAGTATACGGTGAAATAAGAGGATGAGCGATGACAGGCACACCTATTAATATTGACGGTTTGAATCTCTGGTATCAACAGACGCAAACCTTGAAAGATGTCGAGGTGCATATTCCGCCGCGCAGCGTAACGGCGATCATCGGTCCCTCCGGCTGCGGCAAAACGACGCTACTCCGCTGCATCAATCGGATGATCGACCTTGTGCCCGGCACGCGGGTGACGGGCAGCGTGCGCATTGGCGATCTCGATGTCTATGGACGCGGTGTCGATGTCACGGCTATCCGGAAGCGCATCGGGTTAATCATGCAAAAGCCCACGCCGTTGCCGATGTCGATTTTTGACAACGTCGCCTATGGACCGCGGCTCTATGGCGCGGGGAGTCGGAAGACTTTGCAGGAAACGGTCGAACGCAGTCTGCGGACGGGGGGACTCTGGGATGAAGTCAAAGACCGACTGAAAGATCCCGCCAGCCGCCTGTCGCTGGGACAGCAGCAACGACTCTGCTTGGCACGTGGATTGGCGGTCGAACCTGAGGTATTGCTCTTTGACGAGCCAACATCAGCACTGGACCCCGTGTCGACGGTGAAACTGGAACAGGAAATTTTGCAATTGAAAGATCGGTATACCTGCGTCATTGTGACGCATAACATCCAACAGGCGATGCGCATTGCCGATCATGTGTTGTTTGTCTACCTGGGTGAACTGGTGGAACACGGCACGGCGCATCAAGTTTTCACCTCACCACGTGAAGCGACGACCGCATCCTATATTGGGAGTGGCATATGAGCAGTATCGAGACATATAACGAACAATTGGCCACCGCGACTGCGGAAGAAATTATTGCCTGGGCGGTGCAGACTTTTGGCGATGGGCTGACCTTTGCCAG
>DASXVL010000135.1:0-4659 GCA_036504255.1 Armatimonadota bacterium
CGACGGCATCGCCCACATCCGCATGCAACGTTACGAGATGCTCACTCGCGTTCTCATTCCCGAATCCTCGTCCGGCTGGAAGGGAAGTTATCTGAAGTTGCGTGTGCGCGGTTCCATCGATTATCCGCTTGCTGCCGTCGCAGTCGCACTGAAGTTGAACAAGGGCATCGTCGAGCAAGCCCGCGTCGCCATAACCGGCGTGAATCCCGCGCCATTACTCGTGCCCAACGTCGATCACGCCATCGTCGGCCGCGCCGTCACTGAACACTACGCCCAGGTGGTCGCCGAACTCGCCGCCCAAACCGCAAAGCCTCTGACGACATCCATGCTCACCCCCGAGTACCGCCGCGAAATGATCCGCGTCTTCACCAAGCGCGCGATCCTCGAAGCCGCCGGAAGATAGGCTCGTCGCGTACGGTTTGTGTCCGCGGAGCGGCGACCCAATCCCCCGCACTCAAAGTAACCAAAACCCTTCCATCTCATCTAATCCCTAGGAGAACCTATGTCCTACGAGAAAGCTACATTTGGCGCCGGATGCTTTTGGGGTGTCGAGGCTGCCTTCCGGGAGATCCCCGGCGTTGTCGATGCTGCCGTCGGTTACGAAGGCGGCAACTTCGAAAATCCGACATATCACGACGTCTGCACCGATCGCACTGGTCACGCCGAGGTCGTCGAGGTGACGTTCGATCCTTCGAAGGTCGCTTACAAGACCCTCGTCGATCACTTCTGGAAGCTGCACAATCCGACGACGCGCAACCGTCAGGGCCCCGATGTCGGCAGCCAATATCGCTCCGCCATTTTCTTCCATTCGCCTGAACAGGAAGCAGAGGCCAAGGCCTCGAAAGAAGCCGCGCAGCCAAACTTCAAAAGTCCGATCGTTACCGAGATCGTCCCCGCACAGACCTTCTACCGCGCCGAGGACTACCACCAGCAGTACCTCGCCAAGCGCGGCCTGCGCAACTGCCACATCTAAGAT
Organism: Armatimonadota bacterium; assembly: GCA_036504255.1. GTDB lineage: Bacteria > Armatimonadota > Hebobacteria > CAIYQO01 > CAIYQO01 > DASXVL01. The sequence goes on from DASXVL010000135.1 coordinate 977, forward strand.
TCATCCGCGCACGGGTGCCCCATTCAAGCCTTCATTTGGCTTGAGTGGGGTAGTCCCTTTATGATGCTCCCACTCTTTTTTGTCATGCTGAGCGGAGCGAAGCATCCCTTTCGCTATCACGGGCCCAAGACAAGCCATGATCACCGACTGTCACATTCACATCTCGCCGATCGAAATGTTCCGTCCCGAAGCGCTGGCCGCCATGAAGCGCAAGCGCTCGAACTTCGATCAGATCGTGGAGTTCTGCCGTTCCCCCAAAACCTTCCTCAAGCACCTCGACGCTTGCGGCATCGATCGCGCCGCGCTCATCAACTACGTCGCTCCCGAGGTCATCGGCTTCACGCCCGCTGTGAATGAGTGGATCGCACGCTATGTGCAGGAGGATCCCAAGCGCCTGCTTCCGTGCGGCAGCATCCACCCGCGTCACTCGCAAAACGTCCTCGCCGACATGGAGCAGATCATCCGTCTCGGCATTCGTCTCATCAAGGTCCATCCGCCGCACCAGTTGCTCTATCCCAACGACTACCTCCGCGGCGTCACCGAACTCGAGATCATCTATCGCGCCGCCGAAGCCAACAACATCCCGGTCATGATCCACACGGGCACATCCATCTTCCCCGGCGCGCGAAATAAATATGGCGACCCCATCTATGTCGATGACGTCGCCGTCGATTTCCCCAAGTTGAAAATCCTGCTCGCTCACGGTGGCCGCCCGCTCTGGATGGACACCGCGTTCTTCCTCGTCCGCCGCCACTCGAACGTCTATCTCGATCTCAGCGGCATCCCGCCCAAAACGCTTCTCGATTATTTTCCGCGCCTCGAAGAGATCGCCCACAAATCACTCTTCGGCACCGACTGGCCCGGCCCGGGCGTCCCCGACATCAAGCAGAACCTCGACGACTTCCGTGCACTCCCACTCTCGGCCGCCGCGAAGACACGCATGCTAAAGGGCACCGCCGCCGAAGTCTGGGATTGAGAAGGTCTGCATTGGTAGGGGCGCCCCACCTGCCCGGGCGAGCTTAGCTCGCCTGTTCTTTTGTCATGCTGAGCGCAGCGAAGCATCCCTTTTGAAAGTCGGCTTCTGTTAGGTCAGAACGTCACTTCCACCGTGCTCGTCCGGTTCTTCTGTTTCGTATTCAGATTGCTCCGCGGATTACACACAACAAAGCTCTGATCTCCCGCACCAACACCCACATTCCCCGGCTGTGGAGCCGCGGTCCCATTCGGGGCGTTCGTCGTGGCAGCTTTGTTGTCCGCCGGACAATTCGTCCCCGCTCCCTGGATCGAAAGCACCAGCGGAGAATTGTTCGGGATCGGTGCTCCCGGCGCGCTCTTGCTTTCCGGGAGTTCGACCGTCTTCGGCCCGGGAGGAACGGGTTGGGCCTGCTGCTGTTTGGTGGCGTTGCCCATCTGGTCTGCGAGCTTGTTGTTGATCTGGCCGAGTCCCTTGCCAAGCGCCGATCCCGTCTTAGCAGCGGCTGTGCCCGAGACCGAGTTGGCCAGCGCAGATTCTGCCGCAGCCTGTGCTCGAGCAGTAAGTGGGAACGCGACAAGTGCGACGATGACGGTGAGTACAAACAGTGTCCGACGGGCCATGAGGAATCGCCTCCCGCGACGCCACAAAGGGTAGCGAGATGTCCCCGTCGAGTCAAATCACAACTCGACAATTTCGAGACACTCTTCCCCGAATCAGGTACGATGGGCGACCACTCCCGGGGGGGAACCATGCTTCGTACACTCCGCATCGCAATCGCGGCACTAGCCCTGTTCATCGTTTCCATCAACCTATCTGCCCAGGTCACCTGGAACGCCACCTTCAATGACGATTTCACCGGTACAGCCGGAACCGGCCCCGACCTCACAAAGTGGGCCTACGACAGTCCAACAGCCGGCGCCAGCAACAACGAACTGGAGCTTTATTGCGGCCAGAGCGGTGCAGGCACAACCGGTGATTGCGCAGATTACTTGAAGAACGCACAGACCGACGGCTCCGGAAGTCTTGTGATCTCCGCTGTGAAAATGCCCGATGGCCAATGGACATCGGCCCGTCTGTTGACCCACGGCAAATTCACGTTCACCTACGGTCGCGCCGAAGCAAACATCAAGCTGCCCTCCGCTCCCGGTTTGTGGCCTGCATTCTGGATGCTTGGCGACAACATCTTCAGCGGAACTAACTGGCCGGCCTGTGGCGAAGCCGACATGATGGAAAACGTTCCTCAACTCGGGCCCACCGTCACGCAGTCGAGTCTGAACGGTCCTAACTACAACGGACGCAGCTCCATTTTCGCGAAGTACACATTCCCCGCGGGGCAGCGCATCGACACCGCCTACCACACCTACGGCATCATCTGGGGACCGGATCTGATCCAGTACTACGTCGACACACCCGCCACGCCATTCGCCTCTTTCACGCCAGCCGATCTCCCGCGTCGCGGCACCTGGGTCTACAACGATCACCCATTCTTTATGTTGCTCAACCTCGCCGTTGGAGGCAGCTGGCCTGGACCGCCTGACGCGACCACGCCCAACCCAGCGAACATGTACGTCGATCGTGTAACCGTCTACGCGCCCGGGACCGGTCACCCGGCAAATTTGGGGGCGTCGCCAACCTCCAAAAGCAGCGTCACCCTCAGCTGGAACGCGAGTCCGACTGCCGGTGCCACCTACAAGGTTTATGCAAGCACCTCGCAGGGATTCCTTCCCGGTCCGGCAACTCTGAAAGCAAGTGCCGTGACCGGCACCTCGTTTGTCGTCAACGGTCTCAGCGCCCGGACCGTCTACTATTTCCGGGTGGTCGCCAATGCTGCCGGCTCCGGCGATTCGCTGCCCAGCAACATCGGTACTGCCACCACACCATCCCACTAGCATTTGCCGATCATTGCGATTCGAGTGCCCCATTCAAGCCTTCCTCTAGCCTGAGTGGGGCAGTTCCTGTATCTCAGGGGTTTTTGCCTTTGAAACTCGAAACGTGAAACTCGAAACTTTTTTCTAATTTGACCATTAGCCGCTCACGCCTGTATTACATACAGACACCATGACGAGCACCATGCATCGACGAGAGCAGCTTTCGAACGCCCGTCGTGTGCTCGTCCACATCCCGCTGATCAACATCATTACCATCGCGATTATTACCATCGCTGCGGCGGCGGGCATGTAGGCGAAGAGATTCGATTCTGAGCCACCGCCCGCCGACGCGAGTGGTGGCTTTTGTTTTTGGCGCGTCGACGGCTCGCCGGCCTGTACCTTGGAGTTGTATCGGCACCGTCAGTCGCCGGGTTTTCGTAGCGCCGGCATCTTGCCGGCAGTGGCGAGAGCGTATCGCTCTCGCAAAACAGAGAGGCTCAATGATCACCCTGAACGACATCCGCACCGCACGCACCCGCATCGCCGACTCCGTCGTCGTCTCCCGCTGTGCGCTGTCGAACGCATTCACTCGCATGACCGGCAACCAGATCTTTCTCAAGTTCGAGAACTTGCAGATGACCGGCTCTTACAAAGAGCGCGGCGCCCTCAACAAAATCCTCACCCTAACTGAGGACGAGCGCTCTCGCGGACTTGCAGCCGCCTCCGCCGGAAACCACGCCCAGGCCGTCTCACACCACGCCACCCAACGCGGAATCTCCGCCCAAATTTTCATGCCGCTGGCCACGCCGCTCAACAAGGTGATGGCTACGAAACGTTTT
>DASXVL010000136.1:0-6394 GCA_036504255.1 Armatimonadota bacterium
CAATATCCCGATGTCTATTTCCCGCAGGGCTACAAGCTCTTGCGGGAAGTGACGGTCGATGACACGCAGGTGGTCATGCGTTTTGCGGTGGGCAAAGGGACGTTGGAAAAGCGCATCAGCATGACGCCCGGCGAGAACACCACGCGCGTGACCTATACTTATACCGGCAAGGCGTCGTGCGTGCTCGCCCTGACTCCGTTGGTCAACGCCCGTGATTTCCATGGGGAAACGGCGGCGGAGAGCCTGCACTTTGCGGTGACGTCCACCATGGGGGTGTGCGGACCGCAGGTGCAGGTGCGCCCCGCCTGGATGCCCGAGGGATTCTGGTTGAGCGCGGACGCGGGGGAGTGGCAGGACGCCGCGGCATGGCACCGCAATATGACCTATTGCTGGGAGCAGCGGCGTGGACTCACCCCGGTGGATAATCACTTCTCTCCCGGCCACTTCACGGTGGAATTGTCTCCCGACGCCTCGGTCACCGTGACGCTCTCTACGCTACCCTCGTCGCCCGCGGACGCGGACGCGGTCGTCGCCACGCCGCCGGAAGAAGCGCCGTACGTGCTGGCGCAGGACCCGCCGGAGATCCAGCAGCTCTACCGCACCGCGCACAGTTTTCTCGTGCAGCGCGCCAGCATCGACCGGACGCACCTCTCGCACGGGCGCACCATCATCGCCGGGTATCATTGGTTCGGCGATTGGGGGCGGGATACGATGATCGCCCTGCCGGGACTGTGTTTGAGCACCCGGCGCTATGACGACGCCGCGGAAATTCTCCGCACCTTCGCCGCCGCGCGCCGTCGTGGCCTGTTGCCGAATCTCTTTCTCGATTCCGGGGCGGGCGAAGCGTATAACGCGGTGGACGCCTCGCTCTGGTATATCTATGCGCTGGACCGCTACTACCAGGCGACCGGCGACCGTGCGCTGGTGGAAGAGTTGCGCCCGGCGTTGGAAGAGATCATTCACTACTACCGCACCGGGACCGATTTCGGCATCTGCATGGATAGTGACGGCCTCATCAATGCCACCGCGCCGGGCTGGCAACTGACCTGGATGGACGCCAAAGTCGGCGATTGGGTAGTGACGCCGCGCATGGGAAAGCCGGTGGAAATCAACGCTCTCTGGTACAACGCCTTGCGTATGATGGAACGTTTTGCCCATGAATTTTCCTGGCCGGGCGACTTCGGCGAGTTGGCCGAGCAGGTGCGCAAATCCTACCGCGCCTTCTGGTTCACCGCCGGCGGATATCTCTACGACGTGCTGGGCGATGCGCCGGATGCCCGGCTGCGCCCGAATCAAATCTTCGCCGTGAGCCTGCCCTATTCGCCGCTCGACTCGAACCAGGCGCGCGCGGTGGTGAACACGGTGGAACGCTACCTGCTCACGCCTTATGGCCTGCGCACGCTGGCCCCGCACGATCCGGAATATCAGGGCCGGTACAGCGGCGACGTGTGGCAACGTGACGGCGCCTATCATCGCGGCACCGTGTGGGCGTGGCTCATGGGGCCCTATGTCGAGGCCTATCTGCGCCTGCATGGCTATACGGACGGCGCCAAGTCGGTGTGCCGCGCCTTGCTCAAGCCGCTGTTGGCGCACGTGCGGGAAGCCGGCGTGGGCAGCATCTCAGAAATCTTCGACGGCAACCCGCCGCACCTGCCGCGCGGCACGATCAGTCAGGCGTGGAGCGTAGCGGAAGTGCTGCGCGCGTGGGAGTTGTGTCGCCCGTAGGGCGCACCCTCACCCCCCGACCCCCTTTCCCCGAGGAGAGGGGCGACGGGAGGCGAGCAGATAGGTACTAACGCGGCGTTACCTGTTGTGTCCAGCCGGGGATAGCCGGGCTATGGCCCTGTTCCAGACAGTGCTGTTGATACGAGTACAGCCTCAAGTCCTTAGCACTGTTTGGAAGGGTTCGAGCCGCGCGAGACCCGCTCTCCCGCCGTGCCCGCGCAAAAAGGAAAATATATCGCTCATGCTGCGTCGCATACAGATCATCCTGGCGATGATCAAATTTGAACATACCATCTTTGCCCTGCCGTTTGCCTTGCTGGCGGCGCTGGTGGCGGTACGTGGGTTGCCGACGCTGGGGCAGCTCGGCTGGTTGCTGGTCGCCATGGTCGGCGCGCGCAGTAGTGCGATGACGGTGAACCGTATTGTCGATGTGGCGTACGATCGGCGTAATCCGCGCACGGCGACGCGTGCGCTCCCTGCAGGCGTGCTCACGCTGGGGCAGGCGTGGGCGTTCGCGCTGGTGACTGCCGGCCTGTTGGTACTGGCGGCGTACATGCTCAACCCGTTGGCGTGCTACCTCTCTCCCGTGGCGCTCGCGGTTATCTGGGGCTATTCGGTCACCAAGCGCTTCACCCGCTACTCGCACCTCGTGCTCGGGCTGGCGCTCGGTATCGCGCCGTCCGCCGCCTGGATCGCGCTCACCGGCCGCCTCGATCTCCCGCCCATGCTCCTCACGCTGGCGGTGCTCTGTTGGACGGCGGGGTTCGACATTATCTACGCCTGCCAGGATGTGGAGTTTGACCGCCAGGTCGGCCTGCATTCCCTGCCTGCGAAGATCGGGCTGGCGCCCGCGCTGCGCCTCTCCTCCGCGCTGCATGCCGTGGCCTTTGTCCTGCTGCTCGCGTTCGGGGTCGCCGCTGCGCTGCGCCTGGGATATGCGCTGGCGTTAGTGCCGGTGGCCTGGCTACTCATCGCACAACATCGCATGGTTCGTGCCGACGACCTCACGCGCGTGAATGCGGCGTTCTTTACTGCCAACGGCGCCATTAGCGTCGCGCTGTTGCTGGGGGCCATCGTCGATGTACTGTGTGCCCCGCACCTGGCCCGCTGGTGGTGAGTCCGCTGTTTCACACATGCACCTTGTGGGCTGCGTGCAGCCATTCCCCCTTGTGCGCCGCTGAGAAAAGGATGCGCCGCGTCCACGCCGAAGATTTATACAACGCAGCGAGTTCTGAAAACGGCACAGTCTGCCGGGTCGAGAGGCAGTGACGGCGTGGTATCCCCATCTTTGTTAGCATCAATCAAGTCTCCGGAAGATCTGAAGCGCGTCCCGCGCGAGCAACTCCCACAACTGGCGGACGAGATCCGCGCGGAACTGCTGAGCACGTTGGCGGAAACGGGCGGGCACCTGGGCTCCAACCTGGGCGTCGTCGAACTGACGCTGGCCTTGCATTACGTCTTTGAAAGTCCCACCGACCGTCTGGTGTGGGACGTCAGTCATCAAATTTACACGCACAAGCTGCTCACCGGGCGGCGGGAGCGCTTTGCGACGTTGCGGCAGCTCGATGGTCTGTCCGGGTTTGCCAAACGCGCGGAGAGCCCGCACGACGCCTTCGATGCCGGGCACGGCGGCACCTCCATCTCCGCCGCGCTGGGGATGGCCCGTGCGCGCGCGCTGTGCGGGACGCCGGGACGCGTGGTCGCCATTATCGGCGACGGGTCGCTCACCTCGGGTATGGCCTTCGAAGGGCTCAACGACGCCGGTCATGCCAATACCAATCTGCTGGTGGTGCTGAACGACAACGCCATGGCGATCTCTCCCAACGTGGGCGCGCTGGCGGGCTACCTCAGCCGCGTGCGCAGTGAACCGGGGTATTTGCGCGCCAAGGAAAATTTTGAAACGTTGATGCAACGCCTGCCCGGCGGCGGGACCGTCGTCGAGGTAGTGGAACGCCTGAAATCGAGCGTCAAACAAATGGTGTCGCCCGGCATGCTCTTCGAGGAACTCGGGTTTACCTATTTGGGGCCGGTCGACGGACACGACATTCCGGCGTTGCTCGGGCACCTGCAGCAGGCCCGCCGTCTGGAAGGCCCGGTCTTACTGCACGTACTCACCACCAAAGGCAAGGGCTATTCCCTGGCGGAAAACCACCGTTCGCGCCTGCATGGCGTCTCGGCCTTCAACCTCGCTTCCGGTGAACCGTTGGCCTGCGAAGAAAGCCGTACCTTTACCGCGGAGTTCGGGCGTGCCGCGTGCCGCGAAGCGGCCAGTAACCCCAAGGTGGTGGCCATCAGCGCGGCGATGTGCGACGGCACGGGGCTCGACGCGTTTGCCCGGCAGTTTCCCACCCGGTTTTTTGACGTGGGCATGGCGGAGGAGCACGCGGTGACGTTGGCGGCGGGCATGGCCTGCGAGGGCTTGCGCCCGGTGACGGCGCTCTACTCCACCTTCGCACAACGTGCGTACGACCAGATATTGCACGATGTGTGCCTGCAGCAGTTGCCGGTGATTTTTGCGCTCGACCGTGCCGGGCTGGTGGGCGAGGATGGGCCGACGCATCACGGGGTCTTCGATCTCTCGTTTTTACGCATGATGCCGCACATGTCGGTGATGGCGCCGGCCACGCGGGGCGAGTTGGCGGCGATGCTGACGCTGGCGTTGCGCCAGCCGGGCCCCTGTGCGATTCGCTACCCGAAGGGGAAAGCCACACTGGAAGAGGCAGGTTCGCTGGAAAGCCTGGCCGCCTGGCGTGCCGCCGTGCTGCGCGACGGCCATGATGTGGCGCTGTTCGCCATTGGCTCGATGGTGCCGATGGCCGTGCACGCCGCCGAGCTCCTCGCCGCGCAGGGGGTGGAAGCGACCGTGGTGAACGCGCGCTTCGTAAAACCGCTCGACGCCGAGACCCTGCTCGGGGTCGGACGCCGCGTGCCATTCGTGGTGACCCTGGAAGAGAACGTGGTGATGGGCGGCTTTGGCTCCGCCGTGCAAGAACTCTTTGCCGCGGCAGCGGTAGCGACACCGGTCCATTTGCATGGAATACCTGATCGCTTTGTCGAGCAGGGTAAGCGCTCCATTCTTTTCAAACGCCTGGGCTTAGCCCCGGAGGGGATCGTGGAACTGGTACTGAAGCTGCGGACAGGCGTAGCGCTGGAAAACCTGGCGCTGTCTACGGGGGGAGAATGCTCGATCAGTTAGTCGTGCCCGTACGATTATCAGCGTGACGGATGTGGTATATTCAACATTAAGAAGGAGGCGTGGATGCGCCGGATTACTACCGCGATATTCCTGTGGGCCCTGCTCGGCTGCGCGATAATGACGCAGGCGGAGCCGCCCGCCGCGCCGCCCCCGCCTGCCGTGGTGAGTAAGACCGCCGTTTCGCCTGCCGAGGCTGAGTTGGGCCGCAAAACCGCCGAGCAGGTGGAAAAAGAATGTAAGCTGATTAAAAACGACGCGATGGTGGCGAAGCTCAACGCCATCGCCGCGGACCTGGCCCCGTTGACCCAGCGTCCCGACGTGAAATACACCTGTAAAATTCTCGATGACAATGGCTTGAACGCGATGGCGATCCCGGGTGGCACCATCTATTTCACCAACGGCCTCATTCACGCCGCGGAAAGTGACGATGAGCTGGCCGGTGTCATGGCGCACGAAATGGCGCATAACGCCCTCTATCATCCGCTGAAAATGATGAAGAAAGAGCGCGCCGGGAACATCGCCCAGATTGCCACCGTGCTCGCGGCGGTCCTCATGAATGATAGCAGCAAGTCGTCGGGCGATTCGGTCGTGAATTCCATGCAGATGCTCACCATGAGCGAATTTGTGAAGCAGGCGATTTTGAACGGCTATAGCATCGATTTGGAGACGGAAGCCGATTTGAACGGGCTGCATTACCTTGTCGCCTCGAAAAAATATGATCCGGTCGGCCTCTATTCCGTCATTCTTGGCTTCAAACAGATGGAGAGCACGCACGCCAAGATCGACTACGGCTATTTGAAAAATCACCCGGATTCCGAGGCGCGCCTTGCCGCCATGGGTAGAGAACTCGCGGCCTTGCACATTCCCATCAATCTGTGGAATGTGGTGAATTTTCGCGCGTCGGTCACGCCGCCCGAGGCCGGAAAGCCCGGCGGCTACACGCTGCGGCTCGGGTCGGTGACGCTGCTGACCTTCACCGCCGCGGATGGCGCACTGACCCCGCAGGCGCGTGCGCAAGCGGCGATGGAGGCCATCAATGGACGGCTGACCAAGTCCGACACGCAGCTACAGTCGTTTGAAGTGCGCGTCGCGCCGGACGCCGATCCGGGGCGTTGCAATATCAGGATGCGTAATACGACGGTACTGACGCTGATCGGGGCGGATGTGACCGGCACGGACTTGATGAACGGGACGCGCGACCCCGCGACGGCGTTGAACGATCTCGCCACCTCGATCAAGCAAAAGATGCAGTCCGCCTTCTTTAACGAGAATGTGGAACACGGTACGTGAGCAAGCGTTTAGCGTCTAGCGTTTAGCGTCTGGCGTCTGGGAATGCCGAGTGCCATTGATCCTGATACGCTATCCGTAGGGGGTTGTCACATTGTACCTGGCTGTGCAGATTGAGCGTCTGTAGCGCGCGCCCGCTGTGGCGCGCCTGTGGTGCGACCGTATCCGTGCGGCGTAAGGGAGCCG
>DASXVL010000137.1:0-9533 GCA_036504255.1 Armatimonadota bacterium
GCCTTTCTTCCACGCAATACCCCATAAGAAAAGACGGCTTGCATACGTGTCTGCGCATCGGTTGAGCGTAGGCATTGCTCGATATCCGGCAGCAAAGCTTTCTGATGCCCAACCGCTGCTCCAAGAAGGACAGCGCCATGCAATTCGTAATAATCGTCATTACGCAGCATAGCACGGACAATCTCGTTCGCTTCTTTTCCGCCGCGGAATGCCAGTAAGAGACCGGAGGTGAATCTTTGCAGCCCGTCATTCGCGTCTATGTCCGCCTGTAATGTCTTCAGCGGTATGTTACGTACGGCAGCAAACGCGGATTTCGTGCCTATCGCTAATAAAACAGCAGCCGCCTTTCCGCGTGCGATGCCACCCTCCCATTTCACCACCTCATGCAAGGCCGCGACGGCACGGTCGCCGCTTCGGGATAGCCGCAACATGGCAAGTACTGACACGGTAATATCCGTCGCGCTCAATCGCTCCGCAAGCAAGGGAATTTCCTGTAGGGATGCCGGTGTGACGTTTGTCAATGCTGGGGATGCAGGATCGGCCTGCAGTACAAATTTTTTATCGTTGCCGTCCCATCGCAGTGAAACGCCAACGATTTGGGAGCTGATTTCCCCATCAGCCCGAATCGGAAGCGACACGCAAAACAGCAGCGAGCAGAGGACAAAGAGCAGGGTCTTTCGCACGGTACTACCTCCTGTAAAACCACAAGAATAGGATAGTTGCAGTTGCTATCGACATTATAGGGTAATAGCGAGGCAAGCGCAATGATACTCTTCCCTGGGAACGCCAATCTCCTGATTGGCGACGGTAGCTACGCCAATCGGGAGATTGGCGTTCCCAGGGGGCTACTTGATGCCGACGCGGACGTTTTGGAAGCGCGCGCGGGAGGTGCCGTGGCCGACGTGCATGCCCTGCATGGGGTCGCCCTTGCCGCAGTTGAGCACGCCCCACATGCGCCACTCGTCGCGGTTGGCCACGGCGTCGCAGCTTTGCCAGAATTGCGGGGTGATGCCCTGGTAGCTCGCGTTGCGCACCATGCCGGTGATGGCGCCGTCCTCGATGAGCCAGCCGACTTCAGTGGAGAACTGGAAATTCAGGCGCAGGTCGTCGATGCTCCAGCATTTTGTGTTATCGAGCAGAATGCCGTGTGGCGTTTCGGCAATCATCTCGTCGAGCGTCCAATCGCCCGGCTCCAGGTTGATATTCGTCATGCGGATGAGCGGGGTGTGCTGCCAGCCGTCGGCGCGCATGGCGCCCTGGCTCGTTTGGCCGATCTTCGGCGCGGTTTCGCGTGAGGTGAGGTAGCCGGTGAAGATGCCTTCGCTGACGATCTCGCTGCGCTGCGCGGGCACGCCTTCGTCATCATAGCCAAAGGTGCCGAGCCCGACGGGCACGGTGGCGTCGGCCACGATGTTCACCGCGTCGGAGCCGTAGCGGCTGCCGAGTTTGTCCGGGGTGAGAAAGCTGCCGCCGGCGAGACTGAGCTCGGTGCCGAAGACGCGGTCCAGTTCAATGGGGTGCCCGCAACTCTCGTGCACCTGCAGCGCGAGCTGGCTGCCTTCCAGAATGACCGTCATCTCCTCGGAGGGGCAGACGGGCGCGGTGAGCAGTTGCTCGGCTTCCACGCCGATGAGGCGCGCGCCGTCTTCCAATTGCGACTGCGCCATCACTTCCCACCCGGCCTGCGCGTGGTAGCCTTCCAGCGCGCTGGGGAAGGAGCGGGTTTGCACTTCATCGCCGCCGATGGCCGTCGCCTGCAGCAGGCAGCCGCATTCGACGGTCTCCTGCATGAGGTCGGCGCCGTCACTGCTGGCAAAATAGTTCTCGGTGCGAAAACAGTTCGCCTGCGCTTCCGCCACTTTCACCGCCGGTGTTTCGCGCATCAGGCGGTCGAGGTCGAGTAACAGCGAGATTTTCTCATCCAGCGGGACGGCGAAGGGGTCCTGGCGATAGTCGCTGCGCCAGTCAGCGCGCACGCCCTGCAGCGGACTCAAGGTGATGCGCTCGCTCTGCACGCGCGCGCTGGCGCGGGCAATACGCACGGCCTGCGCGGCGACGGCGACGATGCCCGCCGGACTGATATCCGCCGTGGCGGCAAAGCCCCAGGCACCGTCGGCGATGACCCGCACACCCATGCCCAGCGAATCGTTGTGCTCCACGCCATCGACGTGGCCGTTTTTCACACGCACCGATTCCTGCTCTTGCTGCACCATGCGCGCATCCGCATATTCGGCGCCGGCATTGAGGGCCGCTTCCACGGCGGCGCGTACCATTTCTCGCATCACTGGCTACCTCTGTTGGGCATTATAACCGAATTTTGCGCTGGGTAGGGTACAAAGAACACCGCCGTTAGCGGCGCAGAATGGGCGAGGGCAGATGGATCAGGCCATTGTGCTGCAATATGAGCGGGCCTTGCCCATGGTTCGGGCAGGTGATGAGCGGCGCCGTGGGCCCTACGCCGTTGGGCGTGTAAATGTAGGGTTTGCCATGACCGAGCAGTTCCAGCGGACAGTGCAGCCGTGAAGAACGGTCCAGGTAGCTGGCGCTCAAGTCTCCCAGGTGGGCGGGCAGGTGGTGGTGATCTTGCTGATAGTTGTTGATGGCCGATTTCAGGTAGCGGAGATTGTCCTGACACTCGGCGAAATATTGGCGCTTCCAGGTGACATCATAACGCTCTTTGACCAGTTGGATGGTCATGATGATGAAAATACAGACCAGGCCGAGGCCGGCGAGCAGACCGCAGCCGCACCCGAGCAGGGTGAAGGGGGAACAACCACGACGCCGGCGTGTCGGTGCGGTCATAGCCAGGTATCCTCATTGCGGAGCAGACTGCGGTACCATGACGGCCCCGGGCAGCGCGCCGGGGCCGTGAAAACAGTGTGATCGTGCACCTGCCGTCGAGCGAAACATTCCGGACGGTCACAACGCAGGTAGCTCCGGCCGGGCGGTCGGCGGCACACGACAGTGACACCTTACCGCTGCTTCGTTCCCGACCTGACGGGGTTCGATGGCTGCCGTTGCGCCGGACCCAACCGTTCAACACCCCTTACGTTGCCCAGACTCCACAATGCCCGTCCTCGGGCAGGAATTCAACCCCGCTAGAGCGGATTGCGGGTGCAGGGTACCGCTAGTCCCCCGTCTAGCACGATCACGTGCATTATCCCATATCGCGCGGGCAGTTGTCGAGGGCGTGGCCGCGCCAACCTCGGCTCGGGCCTTGTGGCCTTGGTGGTACATGCGAGCGAGCGAGCGACCGTTATACTAGACAGGACGTCTTCCATTGGTATTGCGCACCGACAGGCGCGGAAGGCGAGCAATTTTCGAAGGGATCGTCATGGAACACGTCATTGGAGTCGGTTTAGCTGCCGGGCGCGGGGTGCGTTTTCGCCCCCTCTCCCTGAAAGCCAAAGGATATTTGCGTGCGAAAGCGGCCGTACGCTTGCTCGGTCGCCGTGTGCTGGACTGGATCGTCGGCATCTTGCAACAACAGGGCGTCGAAGATTTTATTATGATCACGAAGGGCAAAGAGAACCGCTATCAGATTAAAAGTATCATCGGCTACGGCGAAGGCTTGGGGGTGCGTGTCCGCTATTCGCACGTGCGCTTTGACAACGAGAATACCGGAAGCGCCGATGCCCTGCTGACGAATATCGACTATTTCGACATTTCTGATACCATGTTCGTCTTTCCCACGGATTCCGTACTGGATATCGATCTACCGGCAATGCTGGAGGCCCATCGGCGCAGTGGCGCGGTGGTGACCATCGCCGCGGCACAGCAACCAGCGGAAGTGATTGCCGGGCGCTACGGGCTGATCGACCGCGCGGAGACCGGTCGCGTGCGCGGGTTCGCGGAGAAGCCGACGCTGGCAGAAATCTACGCACGCTACGGCGCGGACGAAACGACACGCCAACTGCCCCCGCTGGTGACGAATGCGGGATTCTATCTCATGGATGCCGTGGCGTTGCGTGACATCTGCCGGCACCCCGACGTCATGGCGATGCGCAAGCGCCAGTTCGATATCGGGGGCGATCTGCTGCCCTGGCTGGTGACGAACGGCTTCCCGGTCCACAGTTATCAAATCGGACGCATGGGCGACCTGGGCAATATCTCCAGTTATCTGGAGACGATGGTCGATGTGTTGCATGGGCGCTTCCCTTCCATGACCGCGCTCATGCCGCGCGTCTACCCCGGCAGCGATCACATTCTGGTCGATTCCGAGACACTGGCCATGACTGACCCGATCAGCCGGCTGACGCTGGCGGAAAAGATCACCGATGGCTTGGTGGAACTGCGCCCGCCGGTGCGCATCGGCAAATATGTGCGCATCTATCCCGGGGTGGTGCTGTCGGAATGCAATGTGGATGATGACTGTGAGATCTTCGAGAATGCGGAGATCCTACGTTCCTCCATCGGCGCCGGGGCACTCATCGGGCCACATGCGCACATCGAGGATACGCTGACCGGGACCATGGTGGAACTGCAATCGACGCGTGAGCATCCCGTGTCGCTGAAGCGTTTTGTCGCGATCGGTGATGAGACGGTGGTGCGCGGCGGGGTCGCGCTGACGGATTCCGTGACCATTTACCCGCGTTTGAAGGTGCCTGCGGGCATTCACATTCCCGCTAATACCGATATCGAAAGCGCCGAGCAGATGCTCGAATATCTGTAGGCGATGCGGACGGGTGATGGGGAGATAGCTGTACGGACAGTCTGCAGGCTCTCGCAGGCGTAGTGCGGATGACACGCGCAACTTGGTTACGTACACAAAGTACGACAGACCGTCGCGTGCGGTGACAAGTATCGAAGAATAGGATGGACTCCGTACACTTTTCACTGACTGATGTAGGCCATAATAATGGCGGAAATTCCCGCCGGGAGAGAATGGCGGATCGCCCCTGCGGGTGGTGGCCGATCTCCCTCACTATGGCGGTCATTCCCGGTGGAGGTGGAGAGACTATGGTCACCGTCGCGCGCTGGCAGGCCTATTGGGAGGACAAATCACAGGCCGGCTTTCGATATGAAAATGAGGACCATTACCAACGATGCGCGGCCGAGTTACGCGTACTCTTTCACCAGTTAGCCCCGCAGAGCGTACTGGAAATTGGCTGCGGCAACGGGGCGTTATACGAGTACCTGGGGTTCAAACAGAGCAAGGACTATCATGGGGTTGATTTCTCGCAGTCCATGCTCAACGTCTTTCAGGCGCACTACCCCACGGCGAATCTGATCTGTGCCGATGGGGCGGCGTATCGCGTGGAGCGCACCTACGATTTGATTTTCTCTAATGGGGTGCTGCAGCATTTCGACCGCAAGATGCTGGAGCAACATTTCGAAAATGCGCGCGCCATGATGACTCCCGACTCGCTCTTTGTGTGCGCCTCCATCCCCTGGAAAGCGCTCTGGTACCGCTATCTCTCGGGCGAACTGACCGGCGAGGCACACGTGCATCGCCTGCGCGGCGTCATTTTACGTGCCATGCGCGCTTGCTCCATCGATGGGATGGGCTATTGGTATGAGCATGACGACTTTAAACGGTTAGCCACGCGCATGGGCATGACGGCGAGCTTCCATGGATGCATTTATTATCCCTATCGCTTCCATGTCGTCTTACAACTGCGGCAGCCTGGTCGTCTGACGGCGTGATAGCATGAGCGTGATGTAGGCGCTGGCGATCACAAAATTGGGGTTCTCCTCACGGAGGAGGGCCAGGAAATCCCACAGCCCACTATTGCCGGTACGCGCGCCAAAGGTCGTGCTCCCCTGCGCATGCTCAAGCCGTACGCCATGGTGGAAGCGGGCGGTATGGATGTCATGCAGTGCGACATAGGTACTCCCCGCCGCACTGCGAAACTCCACGTGTCCGGTCTCATCGAGCAGGATGAGGATGGGCTGCCGCCAGAGGAGCGCACCCAGACGATAAACTCCCCATCCGGCCAGCAGGGAGATCGGCAGATAGAGCAATGGGGCGTCTACGATGCTGGGTAGCAGCGCCACGGCGAGCAGCAGCGCGCTAAGTATCAGCATCATCCACTGACACCACCACACCACCAGCGATACGCGGAATACCTTCATGTGCGTATGCTACCCCATGCAGCGCCGCCGACGCCACACGGCGCAGACAATGGTGGTGGGATGTGTGGTGGCAGGGACGATTATGCGCCGTGCGTGGGAGATACTCGCTCGGTGGGAAAGAAGATGGCTGCGTGAAACGCCGGTTCGTCACTGAGTTCGAGGCGTCCGCCCAACGATTTTTTAACCAGACCAGTGAGGATGTCGTGGCTGACCGGGGGCAGTTGGCACGAAAGGACGGCGCCAGCGCCCGCCACCCCCGCCATGTGCAGCCCGATTTCCGCCGCGTGTTGCTCGATATGGACGGTCGGAAAGGATGGCGTGCCATGGTCGGCGGCGTGGCGCATCAGCTGCACGGCCAGTTCGGTGATCGCTAACGCCAGATAGGTCGCGCGCCGCGTGCAGAGGAATACTGGCGCGTCCCCGGTGATGCTCACGGTCTCCTTGGCTGTAGGGAAAAAGAGTGCACGCACGCTATCGAGCACGGCACGCGTGAGAACATGCACCTCCACCTGGCCGGTGCTATCCTGGGTTTGGTTATGCACGAGCGCCAGGCAGCGGGTCCGTGCGATGCTCACCATTAAGTGATACCGTTCGGATGGTGGCGCGTGCAGCATTTCCATATCCATGAGTGCGCAGATAATCGCTAAATTATTGCGCACACGATGATTGGATTCCTCGCGTACCCGTGCGCCGGCATCGCTTGGTTGGTGGGGTGGCCCGGCTTGCTGGTCATCGGCTGGGACCATGGCGGGACGCACCACGCAAAGATAGCCGGACACATCACCTGCGGCATCATAGATTGGTGTCGCCGTGCCGGAAACCGTCACCGGAGCCCCCATGCGGTTCGGCAGTGACGCCGGCAGGGCCGCGCAGCAGGCTGCCATGTTGGGCTGGGCGTCGAAGGGGTGCTCAAAGGGCAGAAATTCGGGTGGCAGAAATTCGCACAAGCGCCCGTGGTAGATTTCCTCCGGGGCATAACCCAGCAGTGCGGCCACGCGGTCTCCGCAATAGAGGATCTGATGGTTGCACCCGAGCACAAGCAGATCAGCGCCGACCGCCGTCAACAGGCTCTGCGCGAAGGCCGTTTCGCCCAGGCGCGCCAGCAGGGCCGTCAAGTTCTCAAGGCCGGTGGTGGGCGGGGAAGTAGTGATCGGCACGGGGCCTCCTCTACAGCGGGTTGACCGGTGTACCGTTGATACGGACTTCGTAGTGCAAATGCGGGCCGGTGGCGAATCCCGTCGCACCGACGCGGCCGACGGTCTGGCCACGCACGACGACCTGGCCGACGTGGACGAGAATGGCGGACATATGCCCGTACAGGGTGGTTCGGCCATGGCCATGATCGATCATCACCGCGTTGCCATAGCCCCCGCGACGCCCGGCGAAGATGACTTCTCCACCACCCCCCGCGCCAATGGGCGTACCGGTGGGGGCGGCGATATCAAGTCCGGTGTGCATACGCATGGTATGAAAGATGGGATGGTAACGGCAGCCAAACGGCGAGGTAATGCGCCCGTGCACCGGCAAGCCGCCCACCGCGCCGGTATACACCTGATTGAAACGACGCCGGCCAGCGGCGGTATGTTGCATGCGCTGCAGCATGGAGGTGATCTCAGCGGAGGTGCGCATGAGTTCAGCGTATTCCGCTTCGTAGCCCGCACGCATCTCACGCGCCTGGTCAAGATCTTCCGCCACCTGGTAATGCTCGGACTCCGTCCGCTCGCGCAATATGGAGACCTGCTGACGCCAGAGAGCCACTTCACGGGTTTTCGTCTTCACCTGCTGCTGCCGCGCGACCATCTGGTCACGGCGCGCTTTGAGGTCGTTGAGTGCCGTGGTGTCCTGCTCTTGCAGGAACTGTGCGAGTTGCATACGCTCAAGCATGTCGCCAAAATCCCTGGCGGTCATGAGTAGTTCCAGGTAACCGCGATTGCCGCGCTCATACGTGGCAACCAGACGAGAGCCAACTTCACCCTGGGTCGAGGAAAAGACCCGCTTCGCCGCATGCAAGTTGCTGTTCGCGTGTTGCAGGTCCATCTGTGCGCGTTGATAGCGCAAGGTGGCAGCACGCAGTTGCCCACGTGCCGCGCGTAAGCGATGCTCAACGCCAAAAAGCTGTTGGCGTTTCTTCTGCTCTTTCACTTTCGCCTGGCGCAGGAGCCCTTGTACACGCACGATCTTTGTCTGAATGGCCGCGCGTTTGGCACGCAGAACCTTTTTGTTGCGCGCGGCATACGCAGGCCGGACTGCCCAGGGGAGTAGCAGACAGCTAAGCAGCACACCACAGAGGATGATGCGGTATTTCGGAGTCGGTATCGGTAGACGCATTGGCGATTTTTCCTCCATAAGATGCAGGTGCGCGACCACGTGAGGCGGCACATGTACCCTACGAGATAGGATGGCACGAGCGGTGGGCCATCGGCCAAGGTTAATTTAATATAGCATGCAACCCGTAAAAAGTCCAATCGGCGTCATGCGGTCATTCTTCACGGGGACCGAGCGCATGATTACATGTCCCTGATACTGCTGATCCGGGAAGCTGACTAAGCGGTTGCGGGTGGCTGCAGTTCCCCGCGAATAAAGGCGCCGAGGATGCCATTGACGAACTTGCCGGATTCTTCCGCGCCATAGCGTTTGGCGACTTCCACGGCTTCATCGACGGACACGCTGGTCGGGATATCCGGGACATCGAGGATCTCATACAGGGCCAGGCGCAGCACATTGCGCTCGACGGCAGCCATACGTGAGAGCGACCAACCGCGGGCATACTTG
The DNA here is from genome assembly GCA_036504255.1 of Armatimonadota bacterium. GTDB lineage: Bacteria > Armatimonadota > Hebobacteria > CAIYQO01 > CAIYQO01 > DASXVL01. Next base: position 8,848 of record DASXVL010000137.1, read on the forward strand.
GCGATGCCCGCATCAAGGCGCGCCTGGTCGGCGAGCACGCCGCGCACCAACTGCCGGGCGAAATCGGCGCCCTCGTCCTCGACGCCCTCAATATCATCGGGGATCTCGGCGAGCGCTTCTTCCGGCGGCGTCGCGGCGACGTCGATTTGATAGAGCCAACTGAGCGCGAGTTCACGGCCCAGATGTCGTTGTTTGCGATTCATATGTCAACCTATCCCTGACGTTCAGGTGTGGAATTTTCGCGGGACGAAATCCGTATTGATGGTACCGGCGCGAAATTCCGGATCGTCAAGGATACGCAAGAAGAGCGGGATAGTGGTGGGCAAGCCTTCGACGACCATCTCTTTCAAGGCGCGTTTCATGCGCGCGATCGCTTCATCGCGATCTTTGCCCCAACAAATGACTTTGGCGAGCAAGGAGTCGTAGAAGGCGGGCACTTCATACCCGGCATAGAGATGACTATCCACGCGCACGCCGGGCCCACCGGGCGGCAGGTAATTTTTCACCAGACCGGCACAGGCCATCATGTTGCGGTTCGGATCTTCCGCATTCACGCGGCATTCGATGGCGTGTCCGCGCAGTTCTACCTCTTTTTGCGTGAAGGGCAATTTCTGGCCGGCCGCAATGAGAATCTGTTGCTTGAGCAGGTCGATGCCGGTCACCATTTCGGTGACGCAGTGCTCGAC
>DASXVL010000138.1:0-29587 GCA_036504255.1 Armatimonadota bacterium
CACGTTGGCATCGACAAACTGCACGGGGAGTATCATTACGAAAGTGCCGTCTGCCGTGCTCTCGGGAGTCGCCTGCGCGGCAGTCACCTGGGCTACGACCGCCACACCACTACAACACAACGCGGCAAGCCACACGAGGGAAACCAGTATAACCATCATCCCAATACATTAACCATATCGCGCTGACTTATTTGATCAACGCCGGATATTTCCGCATGAGGTAGCTGGGCGTCGAGCTCCATGCATGACAATAGCTATTGACCAAATGATTCGCATACGGGGACAGGCGGTCATCGGCGGGGTTGAATACCTCCCAAAAGGTGGTGGCCCCACGCGCGAGCATGCCGCCCCAATATTCCTGCAGCAACGCCTGTGCTTCCGACACTAATCCGACGGAGAGCAGCGCCTCCATGACGTGGTGGTAAAGATAAGGGCCATTCGGGCGCACGAGGTCGGGCTGCGCGAGCATGCGCTGCAGCAGTGGCGCGGCTTCCGCCGGGGTCAACACCCCGGCCAGCACCATCCAGACCTGCGAACTCCAGGAGCATTGGCGTTGGACGCCGCTGATGAAGAACCCCTGCTCCTCATCCCACAGCAGCGTGCGCGCGGCATCGACCAGTTGGACGATGCGCGCTTGTAATGCGGCCACTTCCTGCGGCAAGCCGAGATTATCGGCCAGGACGACCAGCGCGCGCAGGGAGTAGATGATACAGGCGTGCATCGATGCCTGGTTATCCAACGCTTCGCACCAATCAAAAAAGATCCACCACGTGCCGGGATCGATGAAGAGCTGGTCGCTCTGTACATACTGCAGCGCAAAATCGATCTGCCGCCGCGCCACCGGCCAGAGTTCACGCGCAAGCTCCCAATCCCCACTGGCCTGCGCATAGTCGAGCAGCGTCGGGGCGAACAGGCAGGCGAAGGTCAGTAAGGAATTTCCATACAAGGGTCGTGGACGTTCATAGACGCTCCCGGCGACCATCCCGTCCTCGCCCGCCGTCCCGGCGAATAAATAGAGACAGCGTTTCACCAAAGCGAAGTTCCGAAAGGTCAGGTAGTTCGTCTGCGCCATGAGGCGCAAATCGCCAAGCCATAACCGCCGGTCGCGCTTCGGGCCGTCCTCAAAGACGGTCTGCATGCAATTGCGTAGCGTGCGCAAGCTGACGCGGTCGATGTCGGCAAATGCCGCGGGAGTGGGCTGCACCGGCAGCTCGAAGCTGGCCGCGGTCAGCGCATGGCAGCTGATATCGCGCAATTGGATGAGAAAGTCATCTTCGGTATCCGCCCGCACAATACGCAGATACCGGAAGGCGTAGCGACGGGGGAGCTGCATGGCGTGTGGCAATTCATCCAGGTTGATGACCTCATCCTGCAGCCACGCCCGGCTCAAATTCCCACGATAGGGATCAAACGGTTCCGCTACCTCCGCCGGTGTCTCGCCGAAGATGAATTGCAGCCGCACCGGGGCATTCTGTGTGCCGGAGAGGTGCACAGAGAACGCTAGGTGGCCGACGAGATGCTCTCCAAAGTCCAGCACGACAGAATCGCCACCACTCATCCAGCGGTTTACGAGCTCTGCTGCCGGGGCGATCTGCTGCAGACGCCAGCCTTGAAACGCGTCCGAATCAGCACAGGGTTCGACCAGACTGGTGGGGGAAAAGAGACGCTCGGTAAGCTGCGGTAGTAAGGTCTGTGCCTGCTGAAGCCAGCGGATTGATTGTGTAGTGAACATGGCAAATTCCTTCGTGCGTACTGTAGCAGCGGGATAGGCTTGTGTCAATCCGCATCCTGCGAAGGAATAGGCCCTTGGTGGCATGCCGGCGCAATCATAACTCAGCAGCAATACCACGCCGGTGGCATGCGGCGTTGACAAGGAGGCAGACCCCACGGTGTGGAATAGACACAGCAGAGGGCGGAACGATGACGTGGCGAGATCTCTGGTATGAGCAAAAAACCGGGCGGCTGCGCTGCGGCTGGCGCATCGCGGCCTTTCTTGGCATGGCGCTGCTCATCTCCTTTCTGCTGTTGTTGTTTCTTGCCTTGCCGATCATGCCTGCGGTCAGCGATCCGCAGCATATTCCCCCATCCGTGCTCGCGCAAATGATGGCGTTGCTCTACCCGGCGCTGCTGGCTGGGTTCGTGCTCGCCGGCTGCTGGGCGGTACGCACCTTTGACCGCTTGCCGACATACACCCTGGGCCTCTCGTTGCGCGGCCCCTGGCTGCCGAGTCTGCTGGCCAGCCTGCTCACCGGCATCACGCTCATCGCCTTGATGGTCGCGGCGTTGTCTTGCAGTGGTATGGCGACGATCCTTTCTCATGCGCTGACCATGCCTGCGTGGCAGCAGTGGGGATGGGCCGCGACAAATCTACTCTTCCCCTCCGTGCTTGCGGTCGTCATGTGGTACGGGTACGCCTATCAGACGCTGTTGCGGAGCATCGGCCCCTTGCCTGCATTATTACTGATCGCCGGCCTGGCGACGGGTTATCTCACCCCACCGAACGCGTCCCCCATCATGACGATGAATACGCTACTCATGAGCGTGCTCTTCGGTATGCTCTACTTACGTTCCGGCAGTCTCTGGGCGCCCATCGGGCTCCATCTCGGGTGGACCGTGGGCCTGTTGCTCTTCGGGCTCCCCATCAGCGGTGTGCAACTCGTGACCGCATCGCCCTGGTCGCTGGCCTGCCATGCGCCCTCTTGGATCTACGACCGCGTGTATGGCCTGGAAGGTGGCGCCGCCGCCTCGATTTTTCTCCTCAGCATGCTCGCGTGCGTGAGCTATTCTCGCCATGGCCTCTCGTTGGCCAGTGCCTGGTGGGAGTGGCGTCAGCTCACCTCGCCGCTGCGTTTGCCGCCGTCGTGGGATTTCTCCATCGGTACGCGTTGCTACCAGTGGAAACTCCTCGCGCGTGATCAAGCGGAGTAATCCTCGCGCGTTGTCGCGGTATGCCTCGCTCCCTGTCATATCGCCACACACAGGTTTGTTTTCTCCCTATCATTCATCGGGAACGCCATGGCCAGGATACTGTGTCGCGGTGTCAAATAGATCGTGCACAGTATGCAAAGGAGGGGAAGATGATACGACGCCTCTGGGGCATGGCTTACGTGCTGTTACTCGGTATTATCTTTGTGGTCGGGTGTGCGCCGAAGACGGCGCAGAACCCGAACCAACAGCAGGTGGCCGGGAAAGAAGAAACGTACGGGACGCCGAAACCCACGACAACTGCCACGGCCAAGACGACGGTGACGGTCAAAATCACGGCGACAGGGATCACCATCATGCCGGCCTCTATCCCCACGGGGAACTTTACCGTGAAGATCACCAACGACACGAACACGGCGAAGACCTTCAAATGGAGCGGCATCGGCATGAAGACGATAACCAAGACGTTAAAGCCGGGTGAGTCTATCACGGTGGCGGTGACCAATACGAAACCGGGGGCTTACACCATCACGGTGCCCGCAACGACGAAGGGCGCGAAAGCGATGATGACCACCCTCAAAGTGACGAAGAAGCCGACCACTACCACCATGCCTGGTGAGAAACAGAAGAGCACCGGCACGCCAAAGCCCGCGGGCAAATAAGCGAATGCCGATACAGTAGGGGCACACGTATGACGGGGCGCGGCGCAGCCGGGCCCCGTACCTGGGCCAGCAGCTCGCGGATAAAGACGGTAAGCGACTTTATCTGCGGGCTGCCAGGGCGTGAACAATGATACGGAATCGGGTACACTACAGGCAACATGACTTCGTCCACCACACCCGCGACGCTGCCCGCCGACCATTTCGGGCTCTATATCCACATACCGTTTTGCGTGCGGAAATGTCACTACTGTGACTTTGCCTCGCAGCCACTGGGGGGCGACGCCTCGCTCAGCGATCGCTACCTCGACGCGCTGGTCGCGGAAGCCGCGTTGCGCCGCGCCGAATTTTCCCGCCCGGTGCACTCCGTCTTTATCGGCGGAGGCACGCCCACCACGCTTACCGGCGCGCAATTGCGCCGCCTGTGGCAAGAGGTCATCGCGCCCTTCCCGCTCACCGACGACGTGGAAGTCTCCATTGAAGCAAACCCGGGTACATTGAGCGACGACGTACTCGACGGCCTGCGTGCGTTGCCGTTGACACGCGTGAGCCTGGGCATGCAGAGCGCACAACCCGACGAATTGACCCGGCTGGGGCGCATCCACACGCAGGCGCAGGTGGAAGAGGCGGTGGCCGCACTGCGCGCCCTCGGCGTCCCGCAGCTCAATCTTGATTTGATGTACGCGCTGCCCGGACAGACGCCCGCGCACTGGCGCGACACGCTCGACGCCGCGCTGGCGCTGGCTCCCGACCACCTCTCGCTGTATGCGCTGATTGTCGAGGACGGCACCCCGCTCGCGGCGAGCGTCGCAGCAGGACTTCTCACCCTGCCGAGCGAAGATGAGGAAGAAGAGATGGCGCGTTGGACGGCGACCGCCTTGCACGCGGCGGGCTTCCAGCACTACGAAGTGTCGAATGCCGCCCGCCCCGGCGCGCGCTGTCGCCACAACCTGGGGTACTGGCTGGGCCGCGACTATTTGGGCCTCGGCGCGGCGGCGACATCCACTATCGGCGCGGTGCGCTGGCGCAATCAGGCGGCGGTCACCGACTATCTCGCCGTGCAGCCTGCCATGGCCTATATCGAGCGGCTGTCGGCGGCGGACCATCTGCTGGAGCGCATCATGCTGGGGCTGCGCCTGCGCGACGGATTCGACCTCGGCGCGGCGGAAGCAACGTGTGGGCGCACCTTATCGTCGCTGGCGGGCGAGACGTTGGCAGCGCTCATGCAGGAAGAATTACTCGAACTGGCGGACGGGACGCTGCGACTGACCGCGCACGGCTATCCGCTGGCCAACTACGTCGTTACCCGCCTGATGGCGGCCAGTGATGCACAGGCGTTCCGTGAACCCTGCCGAGGGGAGAAATCATGATTCGACACAGTTTATTAGTCTGCACGCTGCTGGCCCTGTGCTGTGCCGCATTTGCCGCGGTCGATGTGCAGACCATCTATAATGGCCAGGGCGCCCTGCCGGCGAATGTGACGTTAGGCGAATGGGGTACCAGCGTGAGCAAGGATGCGCCGAGCATTTCGCCGCTCCCCGTGCTCGTAAAAGAGAAGATGTACGGGCTGACCGTGATCAGCAATGGCCGCTATCAGGGCACGCGCCTCGACTTCGCCCCGCCCATCAATACGGAGAGCTTTTTCGGACCGCAAGACGCGTTTCTCGAAGTGTACCTACGCGCCATGCCCGGCGAAAAAAAACTTGGGACCGCCGTGCCCATGCCCGCATTGCACAACCTGCGCTTTACCTTCTTCACCCAGGGCGGCGTTGGCGTGCTGGACATCCCCGCCAGCCAGTTCTACCCGCGAGAAGAGGTACTGGGCACCTGGGTTAAAATCGATCTGCCCTTACAACGTATGCCGGCCACGCCCATCGGCGGGCTGATGAGCCGTCTGGTCATCTCCTCGGATGAACCGGCGAGTTTTCTCATTGGGCGTCTCGCCTTCATCCGCGATGTCTCGCCGTTGAAAGGGAAAATCACCACCTTCCCGGCGACGGCGGAAGTCGGTAAAAGCCTCTTCTTCTCCGCCAACGTCACCAGCGCCGTCACCGGCTGCGCGGTAACCTGGACCTTTGATTCCGCTGCCGGCTCATCCGTCGATGCCACCGGAGAACGCGTCCTCTACACCTACACCAACCCCGGCGCCTACACCGTCACCTGTACCCTGCGCGACGTGAACGGCATCAAAGAGCCTGTCACACTAAAAAAAGAGCTCAAGGTGACACGCGCGCGCCGGTAAAAAATGCCCCTCGCCCAGGATTGGGAGAGGGGGTGGGGTGAGGGTCGCGACATTATGGTGCGTTCTGATGCGCGCGAGCGGCGGTGAGATCCGCATCCTCACAATCAAGCGCGTACGTGGGCACGGCGGAGTAGTTCGCCATGCAGGAGAAAGCCGGGAGCGAGCACTTCGTGAATGACGGGCCCCGTACCTTCGATCTCGTGCCAGGCAGGATTGGTGGTGGTGATGGTGGGCACTGTGGGCATCAGGGTGAGGCCGAATAGTTCCGCGAGCTGTTGCCGGGCGGCATACTGCCAACTGCGCGCGATATCGTCTACGGCCAATATCCAGGCCTGTACGGTCAGCGGTAACAGCGCACCTTCGATGGGCCAGCACGGGGCGTAGCACATACGCGCGACTAACGTGAGATGCTCCGCGTTGCGCAGCCACTCCGCACTGATCTCTCCTTGCGCCAACCGGGTATCAAATTCCAAGATATCTTGGATGGCATCCAGGAAGCGCATGACCACAGTCCGCAGGTCCGGCGCGCGCAGCATTTCACGGTCTTGCGCGGCGCGCTCCAAACCGATCAGCGTGGTTTCCAATGTCGCACGGGCTTCGGCGGCCGACGGCATGGTCGGCACGGCGGGGGCGCGCGGGACGACAGTCGGCCGGGGCAACGTTTCTGTCGGATGCGGTGACGGCACGGCGCTGGGCGCAGCCGTACGCGATGGCGGCACGGGCATGGGCTCGGGCAGTACGGTCACATCGGCGTGGCACCCGAAACAGACGACTTTCCCCACACGCGCAATCTGCGTTAAATTCAGCGTGCGTCGGCCACACTGCGGGCAGGGCACGTTGAACAGTTGCCGAGCGCAGTGCGGGCAATTGGTGCCCCCGGTCACAGACGACACGGGATGCGCGCAATAGGGACAGACGGTGATATATTGATCGTGGAGAGACATTGGGCAGAGTGTACCACAGTCACGCCCGCGTGGGCAACGGCGGACATCCTTTTGTACGCTGACGTGTTCCACAGCCCCGCATGCGAGGAAAAGCGATCTGCCACGCGAAGTGTACGAGTTCGGCGGATATGCTATAATGGACTGTTTACAACAGAAGAGACGATGCACACAGGTGTTTTCGGGCGCTACCGGCAATTGGGGTGCGCCCTGTTGGTGCGTCGCCTCACGGAAATGGCCATAGTTTATGCTTCAAGATGTGATACGATCGCTCGCGCACGCGGAACCGCTGGCGCCGCTCCGTGCCGGATTCGCGCGACGGGCGGCTCGTCAGTGGTTGTATGGCGTCCGTGGCACGGGTAAAAGCCTGGCCATTGCTGCGTTGCTGCAGGCGTGCCAGGAGGCCATGCAGCCGCGCGTGCAATTTATTCTCGCGCCCAGCCAGGAACGCGCGGAAACGCTCTATACCGACCTCACCGTCCTCTATGGACGGGAAGAGGCGTCGTCATCGATTGTCTTTTGCCCCTCGCTGGAGAGTTTGCTCTATGAGGAAACGTCGCCCGATCTACATTTGATTCGCGAACGGCTGACGGTACTCTCCCGCTTGGCGTCGGGCGAGGCATTGGTGGTCATCGCCACGCCGGATGCCACGCTGCACCGCACGCTGCCACCCAACGTGATGGCGGAATCCGTGCGCGTCGTGCGTGCGCATGAAGAGATTGACCCCGCCGTGCTCGCCGAGTGGCTCGCGTTCGTGGGCTATAGCCGCGAGGCGATGGTGGAAAATCCCGGGCAATTCAGCCTGCGCGGCGGTGTGCTCGACATCTATCCGTCCACGGCGGATGCGCCCGTCCGCCTGGAGTTCTTCGGCGATGAAATCGATGCGCTGCGCGTGTTCGATCCCGGGAGCCAACGTTCGCACCACGCGCAAGAGGCGGTGACGCTCTTTCCGGCGCGCGAAATTTTGCTAACACCCGACCGCGTAGCGGCGGCTGAACCACTCATTCGGCAGGCGCTGCAGGCGCGACTCGGCGAGATTTCCCATGCCCCGGTGCGCTTGCCGGGGGACGATGGCAAGATGGAAGAACTGCTCGCGCCCTCGGAGCGGCTCTCCGCGAAGATCGAACATGAAATGGAACTGCTCGCGCAGGGCGCCTACTTCAACGGCGTCGAGTATTATCTCCCCTACCTGTGCCCCGAGGGCACGACGCTGCTCGATTATCTGCCGGCGGACGCCACCGTCATTCTGGACGAGCCGGAGCACATCGCGCACGCCTTTCATCGTTTCCAGGACGGGCTGGCGCAATTGGAAACCGCGCGCCTGAATCGTGGCGCACTGCTGCCGGTGCCGCACCCGCTCTACCTGCCGCTGAACGATGGCCTGGCGCAACTGGCGCAGGGCCACCCGGAAGTGGCCGTGAGTTTGCTGCCGCCAGGCGCGGACGCGAGCTTCACCGCCCCCCAGGTCAAAAGTCTGGAAGAGCTCTCGCCTTTGCCCGCCGTGGACGCCATGGAGGGTCCGCCACCGAGCGCCGGCCCCGACCTCGATGGCGCGCTGGTCGACCTGGCCTGCCAATCGCCGGTGAATTACCTGGTGATGGCGGACCAGCTACAGCCGGACTTTTTGCATTGGCTGCACGAAGGCTATGTGGTGGCGGCGGCCACGCACCAGGAGCACCGCCTGGCGGAGATGCTCGGAGAGATCGGACTACCGACACTCTCCGGGGATGCCGCCCACCCCACGCCGGAAGGAGAGGCGCCGACCGGCGCTATCATCGTTCGGCGTGCCGACCTCGGCGAGGGGGTCATTATTCCCTCGGCGAAAGTGGCGCTGCTGAGCGATGGCGAACTGCTGGGCTGGCAGAAACAACGCCGTAGCGTGCACAGCCGACCCACGCAGGGACAGGCGCTGGCGAGCGTCGGCCAGCTCGCGCCGGGCGATTACGTGGTGCATATCAACCATGGCATCGGGCGCTATACCGGCCTGATACGTCGCAATATCCAGGGCGTCGATCGCGAATTTTTACAGATCGACTACGCGGGGTCGGATAAACTCTTCGTGCCGGTTGACCAACTCGACCGCGTGCAGAAGTACCTGACCATCGGCGAAGAAACCCCTTCAGTGCATCGCCTGGGGGGGGGGGAGTGGGAGCGGACCAAACGGCGCACCAAAAAGTCCACAGAAGAGCTGGCTAAACAGCTCATGCTGGTGCAGGCCGCCCGCTCCCACGAAACCGGACACGCGTTCCCACCCGATACTCCCTGGCAGCGCGAGATGGAAGAAGGGTTCCCCTGGCAGGAAACCCCGGACCAGCTCCGCGCCATCGCCGAAGTGAAGGCCGAAATGGAGACGGCCAAGCCGATGGACCGGCTGGTCTGCGGTGACGTGGGCTTCGGCAAGACGGAAGTGGCCATTCGCGCCGCCTTCAAGGCCGTCATGGACGGCAAGCAGGTGGCGGTACTGGTGCCCACCACCGTACTCGCCTCCCAGCACTACCGCAACTTCCGCGAGCGCATGGCGGCGTTCCCGGTGCGCGTCGAACTGCTCTCGCGTTCGGTACCACGGCGCGAACAGACGCGCATTATCGGCGACGTCATCGGTGGGGCGGTGGATGTTATCATCGGCACGCACCGCATCCTCTCGCAGGACGTCAAGCCGAAGAACCTCGGCCTCGTCATCATCGACGAGGAGCAGCGCTTCGGCGTAAAACAGAAAGAACGCTTTAAACAGCTCAAAGAAAACGTGGACGTGCTGCTCATGTCCGCCACGCCTATTCCGCGCACGCTGCACATGGCGCTCTCCGGCCTGCGCGAAATGTCCGTCATCAATACCCCGCCGGAAGGGCGCATGCCTGTGCGCACGCTGGCCATGGAGGCGGATGACGAGGTGCTGCGCGAGGCGATCCTGCGCGAACTGGATCGTGACGGGCAGGTGTTCGTGTTGCACAACCGCATCTCCTCCATCTACCACGTGGCCGAACACATTCGCCAGGTGGTGCCGCAGGCGCGCGTGGAGGTGGCCCATGGGCAGATGGCGGAAGGCGAACTCGACGGGCTCATGGTGGACTTCTACCAGCGCAAATTCGATGTGCTGGTCTGCACCTCCATCATCGAAAACGGTATCGACCTGCCCAACGTCAATACCATCATTGTCGATCAGGCGGAGATGTTCGGGCTGGCGCAGATGTACCAGTTACGTGGCCGTGTCGGACGCAGTGACCGGCAAGCGTACGCCTATCTGACCTGGAAGCCGCGAAAACGGCTGACCGAAACCGCGCAGGAACGCATCGGCGCGCTAAAAGAGTTCTCCAGCCTCGGCTCCGGCTACAAAGTCGCCCTGCGCGACCTGGAAATTCGCGGTGCGGGTGATCTCCTCGGCGCTGAGCAAAGCGGCGTGTTGACAGCGGTCGGCTACGACCTGTACTGCCAGATGCTGGAAGAAGCCGTGGCCATGGTGCAGGGGCAATACGTCGAGCAGGAACGCGAAATCCAGATCGATCTGCCGCTCGACGCCTATATTCCGGAAGAGTACGTGCCGGTGCTGAACCAGCGCATCGATCTGTATCGCCGCTTGGCGGCGGTGCGCGAGGCGCGCTTTGCCGACGATCTGCGCGCGGAAATGCTCGACCGCTTCGGACAGCCGCTCCCCGTGCCGGTGGACAGCCTGTTCCGCCTGCTCGCGGTGAAGCTCATGTGCCTGGAGACGGGCATTACGCACATCGGCAGCGAACGCGGGGCGGTCGTGTTGCGCATTGCACCGGAACGGGTGCTTTCCCCGCAAGCGGTCAAACGCCTTAGTCAGGAAGCGCCGTCCTGGCGACAACGCGACCTGCCCGCGCCCGGCTACACGCCGGAGCGCGCGACCATCTATACGCATAACCTGGAGCAGGACACTATTCTCAGCATGCTCGAAGAAGTGGCGGGACGCTTGCGGGTGATCGAGCAGGAAGTGGCGAAAGCGCCGCGCCCGGCCAAGCTCACCACACCGAATCGGCGTGACCTCGATATGCGCCCGTTCGGACGGCGATAAATTGTACTTCGGGGGACAGGCAACAGACGCCTACGGAAGCGCGAGGCCGTCAGCAATCATGTGCCTGTCCCCCGCTATTACCGTTATCGCTTGCGGTGGTTCCTGTCGCGAACGTCACCCCCAGCAAGCTCCAGAAGAATCCCCCGCCTTCAATACGCCAGAAATGCGCATCAACGAGGTTGCAGAGTAAGAAAATGGTCAGTCCCATGGCCGTCGCCAGGCCCAGGGCGCGCGCGTGAGGGTTCTGCCAGGCGGGGTACTGCCGCCAGCACAAAACGACGGCCCAGCACACCAGGCACGTCAGCGCCAGCGCCACGGGGAAACCTTCGGCAGCGGCCCAATGCAAGTACTGATCGTGATAATTACGTTGCGTGACCGGCAGATTCTCCAGCTTCGGCAACTGGATTACCCGCTCGGCCACCGCGCGATCGCCGACCCCCCACCAGGGCGAGCTGGCGGCAGTGTACAGCGCGTCGCGATAAAGCGTGAGGCGGGCATTATCGACCCCGCCTTGCTGACTCACGCGCCAACCCAATTGGTAATGCATGGCGTAGGCATCCACCACCAGCAGTCCGCCCCCCACGCCCATGGCGAGCGCAATAGGCAGCAGATAGCGGAATTTCCAGCGGCGTGCGAGCATGAGCAACACGATGGCGCCGGCGAACGCCATGAGCGCCCAGCCGGGAAGCGCGGGGAAGACCGCGGCCAGGAAGGCCGCCAGCGCGAGCACGCCCGCAATGCGCCACTGCGGCAGGCGTATGACGACGAGCAAAACCACCGCGAACACGGCGAGCATCGGCCCACGCGAATTGGTATACCAAAGCGCCGCTAGCGTCGCCAACGCGCCGAGAAACAGCAGCGCGCGCACTTTGCGTGAGGCGAGGAAATTCAGGGCGAGGGGAACACTCCAATAGGGCAAGGAGGCCGCAAGCAACGCAGCGGTCAGATTAATATAGGAAGTCAGCCCTTGTACGCGCGGCGCCGGTTGCGGCCCGCTGCCCACAGGGGGAACATGCACCGGATGCCAGCCACTCACCCACCCGCTATCCAGATTAGCGTACCAGCGCGTCACGTTCGTGAAATGCTGTATAACAGCGGCGCCGGCCTGCAACGCCAGGCCGCCGAGGAGCGCGTACCAGGCGACGCGCGCCAGCCGTGGCTGCCCGGCGATGGCCAGATAGAGCAGCACGCCGCGCAGCAGCGGCTCGCCGTGCTGCCACAGGCTCATGGTCTCGTCGGACAGTGTGGTACCACGCGCAAAAATGCGACACGCAGCGCTCACGGCGCACAGGCCGAGCACGGCGACGCCGGGGATGAAGAACGGGTACGCCCGCAGCGGCTGGACTTGCCCACGCAACGAGAGCAGTATGAGCAGCAGCGCGAGGACGATCTCCACCGTCAGCAGTCCATTCGGGTAGACCAACGACGCGCCGAGCCAGGGCCCGGACCAGAGCCCGACGAGCAGCAGCCAGACGACAGCAACGAGGCGCAAGGCGTTGAATAGATTATCCAGGGGAGCAGGCGGGGTAGCGCGATCAATTTGTGCGTGGGTGGTGAGCAAAGACGACTCCTTAAATGATGGCGAGCAACACCGCTGGCCATTATGCCATGCGTCGGAAATTCTGCCAAGTGGAGCGAGGTCGGCTGTCGAGTCGGCTGTTGCCACGGTATTGGTCGATAAATTTTCCCGGACTTTGACGAGTGGAGCCGCTTTCGTTATACTAGCTTGGTTTTGTGTAACCGCCAGCGTATCTTATCCCTGCATGAAAACACACTGGATGGTTGTTGACCGTCCCCAGGAGAATAGTCGATGCTTCATTATGGCTTAAACGAAGAACAGGTTTTTATTCGCGACTGCGCGCGCGAAATTGCCGAAAAGAAAATTCGCCCCATTTCTGCCCATCATGATGAGACCGGGGAATTCCCCTGGGAAGTCGTCAAGGCGCTGGCCGCCGCTGACCTGTGCGGCGTCTACATTGACGAGAAGTACGGCGGGCTGGGCGCACACACCCCGTACATGAATATGTGTCTCGTGACCGAAGAACTGTCCAAGGCGTGCGGCGGCATTTCGCTGGCCTTCGCCGCGACGGGGCTCGGCACCATCCCGATCATCGTGTCCGGGAATGAAGAGCAGAAGGAAAAGTATCTCACCGAAGTGGCGGCTGGCCGCAAGTTGGCAGCCTTCGGTCTGACCGAGGCGAGCGCCGGTTCCAACGTGGCGGGCATGGCGACCCGCGCGGTGAAAGACGGTGACTACTACATCATCAACGGCACCAAGCAGTGGATCACCAATGCCGGCGTGGCCGAGATTTACACGGTCTACGCCGTGACCAACCCCGAGAAAGGCGCCCGCGGCATCTCCGCCTTCATCATCGATAAGGATACGCCAGGGTTCACCTTCGGGAAAAAAGAGGATAAGCTCGGCATTCGCGCCAGCGCCACCGCGGAGCTGGTCTTCCAGGATTGCCGCGTGCACAAGAGCCAGTTGCTCGGCCGCGAAGGCACCGGTTTCATCACCGCGATGAAGACCTTTGACCTCTCCCGTCCGGGTGTCGCCTCGCAAGCCGTCGGTATCGCCGCCGGCGCGTTGGACTTGGCCGTGGAATTCGCCAACAACCGCAAGCAATTCGGCGTGCCCGTTTCCAGCTTCCAGGGCCTGCGCTTCATGCTCGCCGATATGGCGATGAAGGTCGAGTCCTCCCGCGCGCTGGTCTATGCCACCGCCCGCCACATCGACTCACATCCCGGCGAGCGCTCCACGCTGTACTCGGCGATGAGCAAATGCTACGCCTCCGATATGGCGATGCAGGTGACCGTCGACGCTATCCAGGTCTTCGGCGGCCATGGCTATCTGCGCGACTACCCCATCGAGAAATACATGCGCGACGCCAAGATCACGCAGATCTACGAAGGCACCAACCAGATCCAGCGCGACGAGATCGGCCGCGGTCTCATCCAGGAGCTGCACTCCCGCCCGAAAGTCATGGCGTAAACAACCTCCAGCACCAAATGCAGCGACGGGCGTCCCATCTGGGGCGCCCGTCGCTGCATTTGGTGCATGGTGGGGTGGGTCAACAGCACGCTATGGAAGGGCTCATGTCAACGCCACTGTCTGGAACAACAGGGGATATAGAAAACCGGACACTATTTGCATAAGCGGTGGGTCAACAGCACAGTTTGGAAGGGTTCGAGCGCAGCGAGTCCCGCCGTTCCCCTATTCCCGGGAGAGCACCACGTCCGGGGACAGGCAACTCACGCTCGTGGAAGATCGCTACCCTGCGCAAGGCGGTGCCCGTCCCCAGGGCTTCACGGTTCTCTCGGATGGCTAAGACTTAAGGCCTGTCTTATGGTCACTCTCGGAATCATCCCGCATACTATCTGCGCAACGCTTCCTAGCGCAGGGCGAGCAGCAGAACATCCCTCATTACATGCCCAACAATGCGTGCGCCGTCTGCTGCGCCAGGTCGAGGAACGGGCCGGGGTAAACACCAAGGGCGACCGTCATCGCAACGATGATGAAGAGGCCGAGGGCAGCCAGGCCGCCCACGCGGATGGGCGTGGCGTGCTCGGTGGCGGGGATGATGTACATCTGCTTCACGATGAGCAGGTAGTAGTAGATGGACACCACACTCATGGCCGCGGCGAGCAGTACGAGCAGGTATTGCCCTTCCAACACGCCGGACATAAAGAGGAACCATTTCCCCACGAAACCGGCGAGCAGCGGGATACCACCCAGCGACAGCAGCAGCAGAATCATGGTGAAGGCCAGCAGCGGGGCGCGCGTGCGTAACCCGGCAAAGGCGCTCATCTCCTCGCTCTGCGTTTCACGTGCAACGATGCCGGTAATGGCAAACGCGCCGATATTGCCCAGCGTGTAGAGGAAAAGGTAGAGCACGACGGCGGTCACGCCCAGCGCCTGGTGCTCGGGATTGCCATGTAGTTTGCCCAGGCCCAGCGCGGTGACGCCGATGAGCAGATAGCCGGCCTGCGCAATGCCCGAGTACGCGAGCATACGCTTGACGTTATTCTGGTGCACGGCGACCAGATTTCCCACCAGCACACTCAACGCCGCCATCATCGCCAGCAGCACGCCCCACTGCCCGCTCAACACCGAAAAGCCCAGCGCGAGCACGCGGATGAGTACGGCGAAACCGGCGGCCTTACTCGCGGTGGAGAGGAAGGCGGTGACCGAGGTAGGCGCGCCCTGGTAGACGTCGGGCGCCCACAGGTGGAACGGCGCGGCGGCGATCTTGAAAGCGAAGGCGACGAACAGCAATAGCATACCGACGAGCAGCAGCGGCGAACTGCTGGAAGCTTGTGCGAGCGTGTGCAAGTTGGTGGAGCCGTACTTCACGAAGAGCAGACTCGCGCCATAGATATACAAGGCCGAGGCCAGCGAGCCGAGCAGCAGGTACTTCGTGCCCGCTTCCGCCGAGCGCGCATCCTCCTTGTGCCAGGACGCCAGCGCATAGAGGCAGAGCGAGGCGAGCTCCAGGCCGAGAAAGAGCACGACGAGATCGCGGCTGTTCACCATAATCATCAGGCCGACGGTGGCGAAGAGCAGCAGGGCAGCGAATTCGCCGCGATATTTCTCCACCGGGTAGCGCGTGGACAGGAGCAATACCAGCGCGAGGGCCAGCGAGAAGATCACTTTGAAGGCATCGGCGAAGCGGTCCACGGCAAACAGCGACCACACGGCCAGCGCGGGGTGGGCAAGCAAGGCAGCGGTGTGCGGAGAGCCATCCGGCAGCAGCACCCCAGCGAGCAAGGCGGGCGGCATGCCATCCGCCTGCAGCCAGTGCAACGCGGCCTGCGTGGCGGCAGAGAGGCCACCCAGCGCGGCGAGCAGCACCAGCGCCTGCCGGGAATGCCGTTTGGGAAGCAGCAGATCGATGGCCAGCACGAAGAGCCCGAGCGCGGTCAGCACGGCCTCCGGGGCGAATTGTTTTAATATATATATATATTCTTGGTTCACGAGTGATCCTCGATATGCGATTTAGCGGGTACGGCGGGTCTCGCTGTGCTTAAACCCTCTTCAGCCAACACATCCGGGCTGTTGGTTCCTGCCGGGGATAGCCGCGCTATCCTCAACGTAACGTCCCCACGATATTGACCACCGGCTGCACGGCGGACGAAATGATGTCAATCATTGGTTTCGGCCATACGCCCACGGCGATGATGACGCAACAGGTCATCGCCAACGCCACCCACTCCGTGGTCTTCGCGTCCTCCATATGGGCCAACTGCGGGTTGAGCTGACCGAAGAAGACGCGGCGAAGCAGGCGCAGCACGTAGATGGAAGTGATCAAAATGCCGGTACAGGCGAAGGCAGACACCCACGGTTTCGCCAGGAAGGTACCCATATAGACCAGAAATTCGGCAATAAAACCGCCGGTACCGGGCAGGCCGAAGGACGACAGACCGCCAATGGTGAAGGCGACGGCCAGCCCAGGCGCAACGCGCGCCAGGCCGCCCATGGCATCAATGTCGCGCGTGTGCGCCTTGGCGTAGACCAGCCCGACCAGCGCGAAGAAGAGGGCAGTCATGATGCCGTGCGCGAACATCTGGAAAACCGCGCCGTTGATGGCGGTGACGGTGCCCGCGGAGAGACCGAGCATGACCATGCCCAGGTGACTCACCGAGGAGTAGGCGATGACATATTTCAGGTCGCGCTGCCCCAACGCGGAGAACGCGCCGTAGACGATATTGATGGCGGCGATGATGGCGATGAGCCAGTGCCAGGCGTGCAGCCCTTCCGGCAGCAACGGCAGCGCGATGCGCAGCAGACCGAACCCGCCAAGCTTCATGAGCACGCCCGCGTGCAGCATGGAGGTGGCGGTGGGCGCGGAGGCGTGGCCGTCCGGCGACCAGGTGTGGAAGGGAAAGATGCCCGCGAGCACGCCGAAGCCCAGGTAAAAGGCGAGGAAGAACCAGCGTTGGAATTCACTGCTGAACGCCCCGGCGCGCGCGGCCTGCGCCAACTGGAATAGGTCAAACGAGCCGCCCTGCGCATAGAGGGCGATGAAGCCGACCACGATGAGCGCGGAACCCATGAGCAGCATGAGCGTGAGCTTCATCGCCGCGTATTCTTTTTGCCCGGTACCCCAGATGCCGATGAGCAGGTACATGGGCAGCACGGCAATTTCGTAGAACAGGAAAAAGAAAAACAGGTCGGCGGAGACAAAGACGCCGAAGACCCCGGCGACGAGCAGCAGCAGCAGCGCGAGATATTCCTTGGTGCGCTCGCGCAGGTTCCACGAAGCGAAGACCCCGGCGACGATGGTGAGGGCCGTCAGGAAGCACATCGCCACACCCGCGCCGTCGGTGGCCAGGTGGAAGGAGATGATGGGATGGCCGGGCAACCCGCCGAAGGCGATGAGCTTGCGTAGCGCCGGGTTCTCGTATTGCCAGATGGCGTCGAAGGCGCCCGTGCCGTTAGTGGCGATTGTTCCGGCATGCACCAGCGTCCAGTAATCCCAGATGAGCAGACTGCTGATAACCAGCGTGACGCCGGCGGCGGCAACGGCCACCAGACGAATGGTGAGCCCCCAGGTGCGCGGCAACGCCATGAGCAGCAGGCTGGCGGCGAACGGCACGAGGATGAGCCAGGCGAGCGCGTTATGGGTGGTCAAAAAGGCATTCAGAGTCATCGGCAGATCCCTCCCGTGATGGAGGCCACGTTCAGGTAATCGTGCACGGACATGCCCAGCATGACCAGCGCGGCGATGGCGAAGAGCGCCATCGCGTAATATTGCAATTGTCCGGGCACGCGCCCGGCGGAAAGGCGGCGGATGGTGTGGCCGACGCGTCCGGTAAGCCAGGCGCTGCCGTCGACCAGCCCGCCATCGATGACACCCTTGTCGAAGCGCGCGATGAAGGCGCCGAACACGAGCACGACACGACGCGCGAGCCAGCTAAAGCCGGCATCCACGTACCAGAGGTTCACCATGCCGGTGTAGAGCAGGCCGAGTTTGCGCAAGGGCTCCCGCGACGGGGCTTTGACGTAGAGCCGGTAGCCCCAGGCAATGCCGCCCAGCGCCAGCAGCAGGGCCACCAGGCCGAGCGCGCTGACGGCGAAGGCGTTCTCCTCGCGCCACAACAAGCCCGTCCACTGGGGCACAAAAATGAATCCGGCGACACAGGTGAGCGCGGCAAGCACGAGCAGGGCGAACTTCATGCTCCCCGGCGCTTCGTGCGCGTGTTCCGCGCCATGGCTGCGCGGTTTGCCGAGGAAGACGAGCACCCACATGCGCGCGGTATAAAAGGCAGTCATGAGCACGGTGGCAAGCGCCATGGCGAGAATGAGCCCGGCCAGCCCCGGCGAGATGACCGAGGCGGCGACGGTGTGGCCCTCGGCGACTGCCAGCGCGGATTCGAGCAGTTTATCTTTGGAAAAGAAACCGGCCAGCGGCGCGATGCCCGCCAGCGCCAACCCGCCGATGAGACAGGTGACGGCGGTGACTTTCATCTTCTTGAAGAGGCCGCCCATCTCCCACATATTCTGCGTATGGGTGGCGTGAATGACCGACCCGGCGGTGAGGAAGAGCAGCGCCTTAAAGAAGGCATGGGTGGTGAGGTGGAAGAACGCCGCGCCGGGCGCGGCCAACCCCAGCCCCATCATCATGTACCCAAGCTGGCTGATGGTGGAGTAGGCCATGACCTTCTTCATATCCGTCTGCGCAAGCGCGATGCTGGCGGCGAAGAGCGCGGTGAAGGCCCCGACACAGGCGACGACCACCAGCGCGCTCGGCGCGGCGGCAAAGAGGAAGAACATGCGCGCGACGAGGAATACGCCCGCGGCCACCATGGTCGCGGCGTGAATGAGCGCGGAAACGGAGGTCGGGCCCTCCATGGCGTCAGGCAGCCAGATGTGCAGCGGGAACTGCGCCGACTTGCCGCACGCACCGATGAAGAGCAGCACGCCAATAACGGTGAGCGAGAGCGGCAACGCGGCGGGCAGCGGCGCGCCGGGGTAAATATGCTGCGCGAGCGAGGCGAAGGAGAGATCGCCGTAGCCCATCCACAGCGCTATCACCGCAATGAGCAGCCCGAGATCGCCGAAGCGCGTGACGACAAAGGCTTTGATCGCCGCGCGCGCCGCCTCCGGCTTGGTAAACCAGAAGCCGATGAGCAGGTATGAGCAGAGGCCGACCAGCTCCCAGAAGATGAACAGTTGCAGCAGCGTGGAACTGATGACCAGCCCGAGCATGGACGCGGTGAAGAGCGACATATACAGGTAGAAACGCGGATGCTCCTCGCGCTTCATGTAGCCGAAGGAGTAAATCTGTACCAGCAGGCTCACCAGCAGCACGACCACCAGCATGACGGCGCTCAACGGATCGAGCAGCACGCCCACGGTGAGCGTGTGGTCAACGCCGCCGCTCGCAGGCTGCGGAATCATCCAGGCGACGGTGTGCTGGTACCAACTGCTGGACACGCCGTCCGCCGGGCCATGCCCAACCACCCCCTGCAACGCGCCCAGCGCGATGAGCAGCGCCCCGGTCAGCCCGAGGATAAGTATCCACGGCGCCACCGCCCGGGCGAACGCCTGCCGCTTCCCGGCAGCGATGATCGCCACCGCGATGAGCAGAAACGACGCCACCGGCAGGGCGAGGATGAGCCAGCTGTATTGGTTGCAGAAATCGGTTATGTTCATGGGCGTTTAGCGTATAGCGTATAGCGTATAGCGTTTAGTCGGACGGTTCGCTCTGCTGCATCGACGCTATCATCGCTGTAAGCATTTTTCCTACTTGTTTGGCTTGATCCCAACAGGGTTTGACGTCTTCTTTCGCTACGAAATTTTGCCGCATTGCGAGCAACAGATGCGTCTCGACCTCCATAAGCGAACCGCGAGCGATCGAGAGATGACGCAGATAGTCACCACGATGCGTCCGCCCCCAACCTTCAGCGATGTTGGCCGGAATCGAAACCGCCGCGCGCTGCAATTGACTAATAAGACCGAATCTCTCCTCTGCGGGAAATAAATGGGTCAGTCGATAGGCTGATTCGACAAGTTCCATCCCTTGTTGCCAAACTGTAAGCTGACGGTATGTGGTAACTGTCATCGTGCTTGACCCCACGGTAATAGGTAATTACTGACATACTGATTGTGTTTTGTTATGCACGCTGCGTTCTTGCACACGTCAGCGTCTAGCATCTGGCGTATCGGGGCGAGGGAACTCGGGAGTCCCGGACGCCATACGTGAAACGCTCGCTCACACCATGCAACAGGCTGCACGACAGAACACAATGCGTATCACGATTCCTCAATAAACAGGTCGCTAGCTGTGCTGCACACCACCGAATTATTCGCCGAGCCCCCGAAACCTATACGCTAAACGCCATACGCTAGACGCTCCCCTACCCGCGCATCAACCGTATCTGCTCCAAATCCACCGTACCGAAACGCCGGTACAGGTTCAGGATAATAGCAAGGCCGACGGCGGCTTCGGCGGCGGCGACGGTGATGACGATGAGCACGGCGATCTGGCCGTCCATGTGCGTGGGCCAGAAGTAGCGCCACCCGGCGACAAAGTTCAGGTTGGCGGCGTTGAGCATGAGTTCTACGCCCATGAGCGCGGCGACCGCGTTACGGCGAGTAATGAGCGCGGCGGCGCCGATCACAAACAGCAGGGCGCTGACCGTTAGTATTGCGGTGATAGGTACCATCGCTACACCCCCGCCAGTTCCCGCGCTGGGCGCGGTTCGCTCTCTTCCGTTTCCGCCTGCTCCGGCGGCGCGGCAGGACGTTCCTTGCGCGCGAGCACGATGGCGCCGACCATGGCGGCGAGCAGCAGCACGGAAGTGATTTCAAAGGGCAGCAGGTATTGCTGCAGGAGCACGACGCCGATGGCGGGCACTTCGCCCACCGGCACGTTGGGCAGCAGGAGCACGCCATCAATGGTACTGACCGGCGGCGCCCACGGCGTGAGCAACACCGCGCCAACCAGGGCAACGAGCATGACCAGCGCGGAGAGCGCCATGGGGAGCACGAAGCGATTCGACTGCCGCTCCTCGTCCCCTTGCGCATTGCGCGTGAGGGTGACGGCAAAAATGATGAGCACCAGGATGGCCCCAATGTAAATGAGCACTTGAATGGCGGCAAGGAACTGCGCGTCGAGATACAGGTAGAACCCGGCGATGCCCGCAAAAACGGGAAAGAGCCAGTAGGCGGCATGAATGATGCGCCGTGTGGCGACCACCTGCAGCGCGGAGCCGATGGTGACCAGGGCCAGCAACGCGAAGACGGCCTGACTCATGATGCTCTGTGCGCTCATACCTTCACCCCCTCATCGTCCGCCACTTTTTGTACACGCGGCACGAACGGTTTCTTGCCGGGGCGCAGCTCGTGGCCGACCGTGCTGGGCAGCACACCGGGCAGCGGCGCGCCCTCCGGCTGCGCGAGCCAGGCGAGATCGACGTGCAGCGCGGCGCGGTCACGCAGCGGGGGCATGGTTTCCTGTGACATGCCGAGCGCTTCAAAAGGGCACGCCTCGACGCAGAGCCCGCAGAAGAGGCATTTTTCCAGGTCAATAGTGTAGGTAGCGACCTTCTTGTTCTCCGCCGTCACCGCGATGCAGCGCCCGGGGCAGGCCTGCGCGCACATCTTGCAGCCCACGCAACGCAACTCGCCCGTCTGCGGCTCGCGCACGAGGACGAAACGCCCCCGGTAGCGCGGAGCGATGGGTCGTGTCGCCTGCGTGCTCCAGCGCGGCGCGTAGCCGTACTGAATGGTCACCTTTTTGCGAAAATTATTACGCAAGGTGACCATGAGGCCGCGCACGATGGCGAGGAGACCGTCAATGCCGTGTTGTCGTGAGTTGTTGCTCATATACTATACGTTCGAGTTCCCACACTGCTGCGAGCAGCACTAGAGGTCAGGCGTCTGGGATTCATGACGCACGATACCTCCCAACCCTTTCATGCTTAGCTGGGCGATTTTCCAGGAAAAGAGCCCATGCCGCAGCAGGACGACATGCCCTTGCTGGCCCACCGGCAAGCCATGGTAGGGGACTTCATCACCCTCCATCACGAAGATGATGGTGAAATCCGCTTCGGCCCGGCCCCAGCTTTTCGTCATATTCGTGTACGATCCGAAACGAAAATTCGCTGGTTGCTCGTGCGCCTGCGTGATGAGCGGCGCGAGCCTGTCGATCACGTTAGCGACCGCCAGCGTACCAAACAGCTTGTTGCTGACGGTGGCATCCGCCGTAAACACGTTGCGCAGCTTCGCCACATTGCCCGCGCGCACGGCGGTGATACCATCGGTAAATGGCACCTTCATTAATTCACCGTCAACGAGCGGCCATACGCCGAAGATGCCGACGACCAGCACGATAAGCGTCACGGCGATGATAGTCATTTTATTACGGGTCATGATGTGTCACTCCTTCGCACCCAGGGGGGTCGAGGGTGTACTTTCAATCACGATGGCTGCCGCCGGTTGCAGGTTGATCTGTCGGTCGGCGGGCACAGGACGCAGGAAAAGACTGACGGCGCTGACGAGCAATAGGTTGAACAGCCCGATGGGTATTAAAATCTTCCAGCCGAAATTGAGCACCTGATCGATGCGTAGACGCGGCATGGTCCACTTCACCCACATGAGCACCCAGAGCACCACGAACGTCTTCACCATGAACACGCCAAACCAGAAGATCTTCATCAAAAAAGGCGCGACGAGCGGGTCGCGCACGTGCCAGCCGAGCAGCGTTTCCGCGAACCAGGTGTCAAGGCCCCACAGGCTCCAGCCGCCCAGGAAGAGGGTGACGGCGAGCGCGGAGATGACGAACGAGGCGGAGAACTCGGCCAGAAAGAAGGTGGCAAAGCGCATGCCGGAATACTCGGTGTTGAAGCCCGCCACCAGTTCCGATTCCGCCTCGGGCAGGTCGAACGGCGTGCGGCTGACCTCGGCCATGCCCGCGACCAGGAAGATGGCGAGCGAGGGCAGCGTGATGAGCGTGAGCCACCAGTGCTGCCATTGATCGCGGACGATGTCGCCGGTTTGCAACGTGCCATGCAAGAGCACCACGGCGATGATGGCGAGCGCAAGCGGAATCTCGTAACTGATGAGCTGGGCGGTGGCGCGCAAGCCGCCGAGCAGCGACCATTTATTATTGGACGACCACCCCGCCATGGCGATACCGAGCACGGGCACGGCGCTGATGGCGCTATAGAAGAGGATGCCGACCTTCAAATCCTGCGGAATCCAGGTGGCGGAAAAGGGCAGGATGAGGTAGGCCATAAATGCCGGCACGAAGACCAGGTAGGGCGCGATGTAGTAGGGCCAGCGGTCAGCGCCACAGGGTTTCAGGTCTTCCTTCAGGAGCAGCTTCAAGGCGTCGGCGATGCTCTGCAACACAAAGCCGAACGGGCCGCCGGTGCGGATGGGGCCGATGCGGCTCTGGATGTCGGCGGACACTTTGCGCTCCATCCAGATGACCACCAACACGATGACGAGCATGAAGACGAGCGCGCAGAGCGCGGCAAAGAGCGAACGCAGCACGGCGTGGCTGTCGATGAAACGCCAACAGAGTATGAGGAATTGCCACACTGCGGTCATCGGTCCACCTCCCCCAGCACGATATCAATGCTGCCGAGGATGGCGACGACGTCGGCGAGTTTGTGGCCGCGACACATATGGTCGAGCGCGGAGAGGTTGGCAAAGCTGGGCGAGCGGAAGCGCACACGGGCGGGCGACGTCGTGCCGTCGGAGACCACCAAGACGCCGAAGTCGCCGCGCGGGGCCTCCACGCGGGCGTAGGCTTCTCCGGCGGGCGGTTTGAGCGTCTTCGGCAGCTTGGCGAGCACTTCGCCGCCTTCGGCCATGCGCGCCAGACACTGGCGGACGATTTTGATCGATTCGCGTATTTCGCCGATGCGCACCTGATAGCGGGCGAAGCAGTCGCCACCCGGCGCGGTGACGATAGCAAAGTCCACCTCGCCATAGGCGTCATAGGGGTCGCTCTTGCGCACATCGAAGGCCACGCCGGAACCACGCAGGCTGGGGCCGGAAAGCCCGTAGTTGATGGCTTCGGCGGCGGAAATAATGCCGATGCCCTCGGTGCGCCCGCGAAAGACCGGGTTGTTGGTGAGGACGTCTTCGTACTCGCGCAGGCGTTCTTCCTGCAGATCGAGATATTCCTCGACCTCGCCTTTCCACGCCTCCGGGCAGTCGGCCATGACCCCGCCGAAACGGATGTAGTTATAGGTCAGGCGCGCGCCGCAGAGCTTTTCAAAGAGATCGAGGATGAGTTCGCGTTCGCGGAAAGTGTAGACAAAGACGGTGGTCGCGCCGAGATCAAGCGCGAAGCTGCCGAGCCAGATGAGGTGGCTGGCGATGCGCTGCAACTCGACGACGGCGGTGCGCAGGAAGCGCGCGCGCTCCGGCACCTCGACCGCGAGCAACTGCTCGACGGCGCGCACATAGCCAAGGTTCATGTACATCGAGCTCAGGTAATCCAGACGGTCGGTGTAGGGGATGACCATGGTATACGTGCGGCTCTCCGCAATCTTTTCCATGCCGCGGTGCAGGTAGCCGATAACGGGCACCAGCTTGAGCACTGTTTCGCCATCGAGTTTGAGCACCAAACGCAGCACGCCATGCGTCGAGGGGTGCTGCGGCCCCATATTGACGATGGTTGTCGCGTAATCTGCTTCACCGGTCGGTAGTATGACCTCCGGCGCTTCAAGCTCGGGTATACGAAAATCGCGGAACGGCACGGGTTCTTTTCCCTTAACACACAGTTAGTCTTGGTTCAGTAATGCGATGATCTCCTGGTCGGTCTGCTCGGGTATCTGCCAGTCATCTTCGCCGTCGGCGTCGGTGAAATCTTTCAGCAGCGGATGCCCACTAAAGCCTTCCCAGGTCAGGATACGGCGCAAATCGGGATGGCCGGTGAAGACGACGCCGAAGAGGTCGAACACTTCACGCTCCTGCCAGTCAAATCCACGCCAGAGATCGCTGGCGGTGGGCACGCGCGCGCCGTGGCGCGGGAGTGCCACCTGCACGTGCACGAGTTGCCCGGCGGCGATGCCGTAGAGACCGTAGAGCAGGCGCAACTGCTCGCCCTCGTCAACGCAGGTCAAATCTTCCGGAAAATCGAACAGCGGGCAGAGCGCTTCCAACAACGGGCGCAGATGCTGCGACTCCGTGGTGAGCCGCCACACGCCGTCGCGCGCTTCCGCGTGCGTGATCCACGCTGCGTATTTTGTGGTCAACTGCGCCAGGGTCATGCCGTGACCTCCCCGCGCGTATTGCGCAGCGCGTGCTCGCCTTTATACGATTGCCCGAGTTCGATGAGCGCATCGATGAGTTGTTCCGGCCGTGGCGGGCAGCCGCACAGGTAGAGATCGACAGGCACGATGCGATCGACGCCGCGCACCACGCTGTACGAATCGTAGTAAAAGGGACCGCCGCCGCTGGCGCAGTTGCCCATGGCGATCACGTATTTCGGATCGGGCATCTGGTCGTAGAGCCGTTTCAGCACCGGGGCCATCTTTTTCGTCACCGTGCCCGAGACAATCATGATGTCCGACTGGCGCGGCGTGGCGCGAAAGAAGATACCCAGGCGATCCAGGTCGTAATGCGCAGCGCCGGCGGCCATCATTTCGATGGCGCAGCACGCCAGCCCGAAGGTCATCGGCCACTGCGAGGACTCACGCGCCCAGTTGAGCAGGTCGTCCACGCGGGCCAATAACACGGACCCGCCGGGCACTTTCGCGCTAAAATTCGCGATTTGCTCGCCAGTTACTCCCATTCGAGGGCTCCTTTGCGCCAGGCGTACACCAGCCCGAAGACGAGGATAGCCAGGAAGAGAATGGCCTCGATGAAGAGGGGAGTTTGCCACGCGGCGAGCCGACGAAAGACGACGGCCCAGGGGTAGAGAAAGGCCACCTCCACGTCAAACAGGACAAAAAGCAGGGCGTAAATGTAATAGCGGACGTGTACCTGATACCAGGCGCCTCCCACGGGAAGCGTGCCACATTCGTAGGTAGATTCCTTCGCGCTGGAGGGCCGGCGCGGGCGGACGAGGTACGCCGCCGCCAGGGCGATCATCCAGAAGACGATGCCCAGCGCGAGAAAAATAGTGATGGCAATGGCTTGATTTGTCATATGGGAGTTGTGCCTTTCCGAGCATGGAAGGGCTTATCCATTGTTACAGTACCGTATGCCCTAAATAAAAGTCAATCGCATACGAAGCGAAAGTACCGGAATCTGTATTGCCGGACGGCAATACCGTATATTTTTCATCTTATTTAGTTGTATCGTGCAAAATTGTAAAATGGTGCAATGCCGGGCGCCAACCCTTGCAGGTGATCGCGGAATGCGCGGAGACTGTCGCGAATTGGTGCACGCGGGCGCGGCATGCCAGGGAACAACCTGTGTGAGAGTTCTTCTCTGGGAGGAGGGGACCATGGCGCAAGATTTTGTCTGGCAGGACGGCGAGCGTGTGATGTTTATCGGCGACAGCCTCACCGAGGACCCGGATGGGTATACGCGGCTGGTACCGCTGCTGGTGACGGCGCGCTATCCGGAGCGGGCGATCGATTATCGGCCACGCGGCGTAGGCGGCAACCGCATCGGTGATTTGCTCGAACGCATCAATCGCGATGTCTTCGATAATGATCCGCCCCCGTCGTGGATCGGCGTGAGCATTGGCCTCAACGATGTGCAGCACGAGTCCTCGGGCACACCACCGGGGCGCTTCCGCGATAGCTACGAGGCGTTGCTGTTGCGGCTGGAAGAGACCAAGGCAAAGATCATGTGTTTCACCACCACGGTGCTCAGCGAGGAACTGGACAACGCGCAGAATGCGGCGCTGGAACCGTACAACACGGCGATTCGCGACCTCGCCTTCGCGCACGGTGCCGACGTGGCGGACATGCACACCGCCTTCCAGGAAGCGATCCGCAACGCGCAAGCGCATAACCCGGGCATCCGCTTCACTACAGATGGCGAGCACCTGACCGACTACGGGCGCTACCTAATGAGCCTTGTCCTGCTGCGCGCACTGCATTTAAGCCCGTAGCAGGCGACGAAAATAAGGACGCGGGGCGTTCTGCCCTTTGGGCAGGCCAGCCTTCCAAACGGTGCTGCTGTTACTGCCTTGCAGAGAGGCAAACCCGACGATTAGGTCTAAAGACATGATCGAAGGAATTGCCCTTTTTCCCTGGCGATAACGAGAGCACTGTTTGGAAGGCTGGCGTGGCTCGGCAGGAGCCACAACGCCCCGCTACCTTTCCCGCATCACTTACAGGAGCGGACGCCCCTGACGCCGAAGTGAATTTGCTATGACGCTAGACGATTTTCTATCATTGCAAGGCGCACAGGGGCAGGAGATTTTGCGGGAACTGGCCGGGGAAGCGCTGGCGGGGGGAGACCTGTTGCCGGCGCTGGAGCGCTATCGGCGGCGGTATCCGGCGGAACTGGTGCACGCCGCGGTGGAGTTGACGCAACTGCGGCGGCGCGGGGCGGCGAAATTTTCGCGCGCGGGGGAGATGTTTTTTACGGGTGACGGGCTGGAGATGGCGTCGTCGGAGGTGGTGGCGCGCTATAGCGCGCGCCGGTTTGCCGGGTTGGCGCGTGTGTGCGACCTCTGCTGCGGCATCGGCGGGGATGCGCTGGCGCTGGCGGAGGTGGCGGGGCGAGTGATCGCGGTGGACCGCGACCCGCTGGCGTTGGCGATGGCGCGCGCCAATGCCCGCGTGCTCACGCTGGAGCGACAGCTTGATTTCGTGCAGGCGGACGTGACGGCGTGGACCACGCACGCGCTGCCCCTGCTCGGTCGTCCCGAGGCCATCTTTATCGACCCGAGCCGCCGCGAGGCGCGCGCCGCCGCAAAACGGCCCGAAGCGTACTCCCCGCCACTCTCGTGGTGCCTGGGCCTCACCCCGGTGGCCCCGCGCGTGGCGATCAAAGTTTCCCCGGCGCTCGATTATGAGGAAGTGCTCGCCGGCATGAAGGCGGAAGTGGAGATCATTTCCCTGGCGGGCGAGTGTAAGGAAGCGGTGTACTGGCTGGGCGCCTTCCACACCTGCGCGCGCCGGGCGACGCGGCTGCCCGGTGGCGAGACGCTCACCGAGGAAGGCGCGCACTCCGACGCGCTGGGGCCGGTCGGGGCCTGGCTCTACGAGCCCGACTCCGCCGCCATCCGCGCGCACCTGGTGCAGCGCCTGGCCGGGGAATATGCGCTGTGGCGCATCGAACCGACCATCGCCTACCTCAGCGGAAATACGGAGGTGACCTCGCCCTGGTTGACGGGGTATCGCGTGCTGGAAACGGTGCCCTGGAGCCTGAAACGGCTGAATGCGGCGCTCGCCGCGCGCAGCGTGGGCACTGTGGTGATTAAGAAGCGCGGCTTCCCGCTCACGCCGGAGGAATTGCGCCCAAAACTGAAGTTGAAAGGGACAAACCGCGCCACGCTCATCTGCACGCAGGCGCAAGGACATGCCGTGGTGATCCTCGCGGAGACGCCTGCGGCTTGACAGGCATTTCCGCCAGTGTTACCCTTTGCCCGATCATGGATATTTTCTCTCAACTTTCACAGATTGAAGCCGAGGCCCTTGCCGGGCTGCAGGCCGCGACGACGCCCGAGGCGTTAGAAGCCGTACGCGTGGAATTTCTGGGCCGCAAGGGCCAGTTGACCGGCGTATTGCGCAGCATGGGTGGGTTGTCCGCCGAAGAGCGCCCGAAAGTGGGCCAGCGCGCGAACGAAGTGCGCGAGCAGGTGGAGAGCGCCTTTACGGCGCGCCGCCAGCAGGTGGAGGCCGCGGAGGAACTGCGCACGCTGGAGGCCGAACGCCTGGACATCACGCTGCCCGGCCGCGCGCCGCGCATTGGGCGCAAGCACCCGCTGACGCGCGTACTCGACGAGGTGAAGGAGATCTTCACCGGCATGGGCTTTGAGGTGTTGGACGGCCCGGAAGTCGAGACCTTCCAGTACAATTTCGCCTCGCTCAACTATCCCGACGATCACCCGGCGATGGACGAGCAGGATTCCTTTTATCTCAGCGATACCGTGCTGCTGCGCACGCACACCACGGCCACCCAGACGCGCATCCTCACCGAGCGGAAGCCGCCGGTGCGCTGCATCTACCCCGGGCGCGTCCATCGCCGCGAACAGGTGACGCTGCGCCACTCGCATACCTTCCATCAGGTGGACGGACTGCTCGTCGATGAGGGCGTCACCTTCGCCGATTTGAAGGGTACACTGGCGGTCTTTTTCAAGGAGATGTTCGGGAAGAGCACCGAGATGCGCTTCCGCGCGGACTACTTCCCCTTCACCGAACCGAGCGCGGAGTTCGCCATCACCTGTTTTGAGTGCCATGGCGCGGGCTGCCGCCTCTGTTCACAAACCGGATGGATCGAGCTGGGCGGTTCGGGGATGGTGCATCCGAATATTTTACGCGGCGTGGGGCTTGATCCCGAACGCTACACCGGCTGGGCGTTCGGCTTTGGCGTCGACCGCGTGGCCATGCGCCGTTACGGCGTCGGCGACATCCGCCTCTGGGTAGAGAACGACATGCGCTTCTTGACCGGGGTGTAGACAGTGTTTGGCTGCTGTTTCCAGCCTGGGATAGCCGGGCTATGGCCCTGTTCCAGACAGTGCCGTTGACACGAGCCCAGCCTTGAGTCCTTAGCACTGTCTGGAACAGGGCCCAAGCCCGGCTATCCCAGGCCTGAAGTAACAGCCAGACAGTGTTCGCTGATGAATTTCGCGTGCAGTGAGATCCGTCGGACGGTACCCCACTTCTCATCTATACCAAAATACCGCGGGGCTCCGCGCAATGC
>DASXVL010000139.1:0-9251 GCA_036504255.1 Armatimonadota bacterium
CCCACCTTTGCCACGCCGGAAACGCCCTGCCATATTTGGAACGGCGACCCGGCGCGCGCGCGTGCGGCGATGGCGGCGCTGCTGCGGCGCCTGCCCGCCTTCCCTGACGACATGATGGTGGCAATTAATCTGGGCTTCAGCCCGGACGGCGACGCCACCATGGGCGGCGACGCGCGCGCCTTTGCGCGGGAAATCGCCAAACAACGCCCCATCACCACCTGGGACTACTCGCTCTCCGAGGGCGAACTCGTCACCTACCCGCACTGGCGCTTGCCACGCATGTCCGCCCGCCGTCGCGAGGAGCGTTCCGCCGCGCCGTACATCGGCGGTATGAACTACACCATGTCGCCCAAGCTCAACCTGCTCACGCTGTACGCCTCCGGCCAGTTCTTTCTCAACGCCGACGCCGACCCCGACGCCGTGTCGCGCGATTTTTGCACGCAGGTCTTTGGCGCGGAGCACGCCATCCTCGGCGAACTCTTCGAGGCCTTCGAGGTGGTCACCGGCTGGGGCCACTACCCGCGCCGCCAATGGTCGAACGTCGAACTGGAGCGCGTCTACACCGAGATCTACGCGCGCCTGGAAGCCGCCGACATGAGCGCCTGCACGCTGCCGCTCTTCCCCGACCCCGAGCACTACCGGAAGGACCTGCTCTGGTTCACCAATCTCTTCATCGAGTTGGCCGGCCCGCTCGCCGACCGCGCGCGCATCCGCCGCGAATTCTGGCAGCACGCGCTCAGCGTCTACAACTTCATCCCCATGTCGGTGGACGCCCGCGCGCACACCGCCGCCGACCGCTTTGCCTACATCCGCGCCGACGCTACCACCGACGTGCCGGGGGTATAACGCCCCGCGGCCGGTGTGCAACTACCCGCCCAGGCGCGTGATGAGTACGAGCAGGGCGACGACGCCGAGCGCGCCGCCGGTGCAGGCGAGGACGCCGGTCCAGTCCTGGCGATCCCAGCGGTTGAACTCCCACGCGCTGCGCGGGAAGAGGCGCAGGTGGTCGTAGCGCGCCGGGTCGGCCATGGTGCGCTCGATCTCCAGCGCGTCAAGGGCGCGGTCGGGATAGGTGGGGGTTTTTAGCTTGGCATAGAAGCGGTCGAGGTGGCCCTTCTCCTGCGGCGCCGAGCAGAGCCCGACAAGCAGCAGCACGCCGAAGGGCACGAGAATGCGCACCAGCATGCAGAGCGTCTCGTTGAGGGCGTAGGTATTCTTCGACAGGTCCCAGCCGAGCAGGTCGAGCGCCACCAGTTCCACTTTGAGCAGCCCCTGGCCGGTTGACACGCCGTGTACTTCCTTCACTCCCTGCATCCAGAAGACGGATTTTTGCGGCAACGCGAAGGTGCGCGGGAAGGTTTGTCCCGCCGTGAGCGGCGTCGGGCGCGCGGTGTCCGCCAGCCCGGCGGCGGCGAGCCGGTCCCACTTGGCGATGGCGTCCTGCCGTTCCAGCACATCCGTGCCGCTCGCCTGATAGCTGCGCGTTACCGGCAGCGGCGCGGTCACTTTTTGCAGGTAGGCCTGCGTGCGCACGCCGGGGATGAGCGGGATGAGCAGCGGCAGCAACAGCGTAATGAGGCCGGTGACAGTGATGGAGGCCCACGCGGCGCGCGTGTTGGCGCGTCGCCAGGTCATGCCCAGCCAGAAGGCGGCGGCGACGATGCTGTTGAAGAGCACGAGAAATTTGAGCAGGTCGAAGACGCTGTTGAAGTAGAAGGCGACCGCCAGGCCGCCGAAGATGTACACGGTGCTGAGCAGCCGTCCCACCTTCACGTAGTGCGTATCATCGCGGTTGGGCACCAGCGGGCGGTAGACACTGCCGGTGAGCAGCGCGGCGGTGGTCAGGGTGAGCGCGGAGGCGGTGCTCATGAGCGCGGCGAAGAGGCAGGCGATCATCAGCCCCACCAGCCCGAGGTTCGCCGGACCGAGCAGGTCACGCGTGGCGCGCCCCCAAATGAGGTCGGGGTCGGAGATGGTGGCACCGTAGAGCACCAGCGCGAGCATGGCGACCAGCCCCCAAATAACCGAGCAGTAGCGCTTGATAAAGACGCCGTTCGTCGCGCCGTAGCGCGCGGTGGCGTCATCGCGCGCGGAGCCGATGGCGGTCAACTGATTCGCCTGCACGGCGGTATTGAGCATGCCGACTACGCCGAAGGCGAGAATCCACATCCAGTTGAATTCCAACAATTTGGGCGAGCCCAACAGCTCGAAATACCAGGCGGGCAACTGCTGGTGCATCACCTGGAACGCCCCGAAAAAGCCGCTCACGCCGTGCAAGGCGTTGATGCGCAACATGGCAAAGGGGATGAGCAGCAGTGTGAGCACAATGATGAGCGACCCCTGAATGAGATCGGTGATAAACGCCGCCGCCAACCCGCCCACCGAGGTATAGAGCAGCACGCAGAGCGCGATGGCGAGCATGACGACCTTGGGGTTGGCATAGGAAAAATCGGCGTGTGGCTTTTCGTGGCGCAGCGTCTCCAGGCGTGTCTGTTCCGTTGGAGTGAGCAGGCGCAGGTCCTGTGTTTCCAACGTTTTCAGTTCAACAGCGCGCGCGCGTTCCTGCGTTTCCCCCTGCGTCAGCGCGGTCTCCGGCTTTTGCAGGATGGCGGCGATGGTCTTGCCCATCGCCACATAGCCCAGCCCGGAGGCGAGCATGAGGAAGATCGCCATGCAGAGCGCGTAGACCACGCCCATGCCCTTGGATTGATAGCGTTCGGTGAAAAAGTCGGCCATGGTGAGCAGGCGCAGGCGGCGGTACCAGGGCGCGGTCATCCAGAGCACGGGCATATAGAGCAGCCCGCCGATCAGGTTCGCCGCCATGCCCGCCGCGCCGCCGTTCGCCACCATGGTGGTCGCCGAGACGGCGGTATCGGCGCTGGTGGCCTGCCCGAACATGGCGAAGGTCTGAATCCACTTGCCGAAGCGCCGTCCGCCCAGGAAATAATCCTCCTGGCTGCGCACGCGTTTCGCTCCGCGCAAGCCCAGATAGAGCGTGAGCGCGAAATAGACCACAATGACCAGATAATCCGCCCAGGACAACCCCCAGAGACTCTGTGCCATGCTCAATCTCCTTGTACGCGATAGCGATACGCCGGTTTTCTAGCATATTCGGCACGACGAGGCGAATACCTGTTCAGGCCGCAGGCGAAGGCCGCGCGGTTGGTCGGCGACATATGGGGACGGCGTCGAGTATAATGGGGGGATGGAGTCATTGTGCGAAGAATACGGCGCATTGTCGCTTGCTTGGGTGCTGCATCACCGTTGGCAGCCCGGGCAGTACTTGCGGCAGCATGTTGCCCAGGCGTATGGGCTGTGGCTCCCGCGGCAGGGCGTGGTGCGGGTGGAGAGCGCGCTGGGGACGTGGCAGGTCACGCCGGGGCAGGCGTTCTGGCTGCCGCCTTCGCTCACGCGCGATATCTCGACGCCGGAGGGGGCGGAATGGCTCTCGGTAGGGTTGCGCCTCAATGGCAGCGACGCGTTGCGCCTGTCCACGGCGGCGCTCACGCCCTGTTGCTGGACGCCCGATGCGGCGACGCGGGCGATGATGGAAACCTGGATGCGACACCTGCTCGCGCTGGCGACCGGCGAAGGCCCGGGTACGCGCGACATGCGCCTGGGGCTGGGCCGCGCGCTGCTTGGTGCGGCCATGACGCATTGCGCCGCGCTGCCGGACCAGTTGCCGCGCTGGCTCAGCGCCACGCTGCAGCAGATGCAGCGCGACCCCTCGCTCCCCATGGCCACGCTGGCGCAGCAGGCGGGGTATAGCGCGGCGCAGTTCCGCCACCTGTTTCATCACTATCTGGGCATCCCGCCGCGCACCTTCCAACAGCAATGCCGTTTAGAACAGGCCTGCCAGTTGCTCGCCGCAACCGAGTTGCCGGTGTGCGCCATTGCTGAACGCCTGGCCTTTGCCTCGCACACGCAGTTCACGCGCTTTTTCGTACAGGCGTGCGGCATCACGCCGTCACGCTACCGCGCGCACAAAGCGATGCCGCAGGTGTGACCGCCCGCCGATGCCGTGCACCAGCGTTGCCACCCTGCCCCATCGACGCATGCGGGGATATGGCTTACAATAGCGGGGCAGCGGCCCTGCGGGCTCCTGCCATTCGTTCGTAGGTCTTCCTGGGGGCTGTATGCAGAAACTGGCGTGCGTTCTTCTACTTTGCCTGTGTGCGCTGGCCGTGCGGGCCGACGCTGGGCCGCGTCCGCTCTGGACGCGGGGGGACACCTCCGGCTACGTGACGGCGTGGTCGGTGTGCGGGCCGTTTTTCGCCGCGCGCCCGGCCCTCACGCTGGAGCGCGACTACCAGCAAGGCAAACAGCGTATTCGTGAAGGCGCTCCGGAACTACGCGCGGACGGCCAGGCTAAGCTGTGGAAACGCTACATCGTCAAAAAAGCGCTGGGCGCCACGCCAACCCCCGTGCCGACCACCATCGAACTCGCCCCCTACCTGGGCATCGCGTCGCCGGACCACGCGGTGATGTACGCCTTCACGCGCCTGACCGAAGAAACGGCGCGGAACATCTACCTGGCGGTGGAGCGCAGTCGCGGCGTGCGCGTCGAGCTCTGGCTGAACGGCGAGTTGTTTTACAGCGACCTTAGGCCGCGTAGCGCCGCGCCCAACCCCATTATCCACGTGTCGCTGCGCGCGGGCGAAAACACCGTATTGCTCAAGCTGGACTGCAGCGCGGAGAAGCCCACCTTCGCCCTGCGCGTGCTCGATGATGACGCCGCGCGGCTGCGGGCCAATACCCGTTCTCCGCGCGAACTGCACGTCGCGGTGGATGTGTTGGAGGCAAATCTACTCGGCATGATCTACATGACCGTGTACACTGGCGATGCGCTCACCCCGCTGGCGGCGACCCCGCCGCGCGGTGTGGCCATCCGCGTGACCGGGCCGGGCGGGCACACCGTGGCGACTGCGCTGGTGAAATACGGCGAGTCGGCAACCTTCGAATCGATAAGTGGGCCGCAGAGCCGTTTCATGGACGGCATTCCGTTTGTCTCCCTGGGGAAGGTCTGGGCAGATGGCGGGTACGACATCACCTGCCGCTTGCTCGCCTCTCCCACCCCCGGCGAAACGCGCGACGCTGACACCACGCCCGTTATTGCGCACGCGTTCTGGTACAAGGGCGATGCCCTCGCTGCCGCCCGCGAATTTCTGGAAAGCGCGCCGAGTGCGCCGGGGAACGATCAGGTGGCGATGATTTACGTCTTGCTCGCCGACCTGATTCGCGACCGGCTCGGCGCGGAGTTGCGCAAACTCGACGGCCTGCCCGACGTACAGGCGGCGCTCATGGAATGGGAGGAAGTGACGCACGGGTCGCAGTTTTTCACCCGCCTCGCCTACCGCGACGCGGTGGACGGCTCGGCGCAGTTTGCGCGCGTCTACCTGCCGCCGGGTTATGACCCGGCGAAGCGCTACCCACTCATCGTACAATTGCACGGCATGGTGCGCGACACGCCGCCCTACCTGCGATGGGGTGGGATGACGCAGCGCTATGACGGGCTGGCCGACCGCTATGGGGCCCTCGTGCTTTACCCGCACGGGCGGGCGAATGCCTGGTATCGCGGGCTGGGCGAGCAGGACGTGTTGCGCGCGCTGGCGCTCACGCAAGCGCGCTTTGCCGTCGATCCTGACCGCATTTACCTCCTGGGCTACTCCATGGGTGGCGCGGGCGTATGGCATGTCGGCACGGCGCACCCGGAACTTTTCGCTGCCCTCGCCCCCTATTTCGGCGGGCGCGAGCCGCAGGTGACCACACCCGCGCAGGCGCTGAAGGCGATGACGGCGCGCGAAAAACGCTACGCCGCGCGCGACAGCTCCTTCGCGCAGGCCGAGTCACTGCGCTCCACCCCGATCTTTGTGAGCCAGGGGGACGAGGACAAGACCGTGCCGCCGGACATCTCGCGCTACGGCGTGCGCCTGCTGCACAACTGGGGCTACCCGATTTATTATTGGGAGATGCCGGGGAAGGGCCACGGCGGCTTGAATACCGAGGACACCGTGCTGCCCTGGCTGCTCGCCCAGCGCCGTGAGGCGCACCCGGCGGCGGTGCGGCTGCGCGCGGCCAACCTCGCGGGGGCGCAGGCGCACTGGCTGCGCGTGCTACAGCGCGAGAAAGCGGATGCTTTCGTGCAGGCGTCGGCAGAAGTCATCGGCCCCAACCTGATTCGTTTGGAGACGGACAACGCGCTCGCCGTGCGCCTGACGCCGGGTGAAGCGCTGGTGACGATGTCCGCGCCGCTGCAGGTCATCTGGAACGGCAAAACGGCCACCCCGCACGCCGACGGCGACGGCGTCATCCTCTACGCTTCCGGCTACACGCCCGCCGCGGGGGAGAAGACGGCGGCGGTGGAGGGCCCCATCGGCGACATCTTTAACACGCCTTTCCTCATCGTCATCGGTACCAGTTCGTCCGACCCGGCCATGCGCGCCTACCTCCGCCGCTACGCGCAACGCGAGGTGGCGTGGTGGCAGGCCTTCCAGCAAGTCACGCCGCGCGTCGCCTTCGACGACGAGGTGAGCGCGGAGGACTGCGCGCGCTACTCGCTGCTGCTCGTCGGCGGGCCGGGGGAAAACGGGATCACACAGGAACTGGCCGGCGAACTGCCACTGCAGATTACCCCGCGCGGCTTTACCATCGACGGCGCGTACTTCCCGGTGCGCGACGGCGGCGTGCTGCTCACCCACCCCAACCCGCGCAACGCCGCGCGCTACGTGGTGGTGGCCGCCGCCAACTCCGCCGCGGGCATGTACCGCCTGACACCCTTCAACAACCGCTACGACGTCGATTACGCCGTGGTGGACGGCGGGCTGGGCAAGGAACTCACCGCCGGGCTGTTTGACCGCAACTGGCGCTATGACAAAACGCTGTTGGAACGCCACGCGCCCACCGGCGTGCTGCCGCGCGTGCCCGCGTTGCTCTCCATGGCGACCACGGCGCGCCGCCTTTCGCTCTGCGAGGTGCTGGAAGAGCGCACGGACGGCGACTTCGACTACCTGCCCGGCCTCTTCAACACCCTGCAGCGCGCGCCGGGGAGCGCCTTCGGCGACGCGCTCTGCTTCTCCTACTTCAGCAACGCGAAGAGCGCGGTGGAATACACCCTCACCGGCGGCGACTGGAAGACCTTACAGACCACCCTCGGGCTCAACAATCCGTCCAAAGACGGCAAAGTCACCTTCAGCGTGAAGGGCGACGGCAAGGAACTCTACCGCTCCCGCCCCTTCGACCTGCACACCGGCCGCCAACCCCTCCGCGTGAAGATCGACGGCGTCACCACCCTGCGCCTGGAAGTCGAATGGTCTGGCGACCCCGGCCTTACCACCGCCTGCTGGGACGGCGCGCGGGTGGAGAAGTGAGCGAGGACTCCGGGGGTGCCTGTTCCAGGGGCGGCATCATTTGACAAGCTCATGACAGGTCGTGCCGCGCTGAAAATCCTGCACCGTATACGCCGGTGCACGACGTGAGAAAATCCGGGGTGCTTATTCGTATTTGTATCCCGGAAGGATGGATGAAAATAGCCCAGCATTTCACTGCTGGGACGCCAGCACCCCAACGCGTCCCAGTCCCGGCAGGGACGGCTGAACTCGACCAGTGTGGCTGGGAATCGCTTCCTGCGATAATGGCGCCGACCTCCTGTCGGCGCGGCATGTGGGGGGGCCTGTTCCAGGGGCGGCATCCTGCCGCGCCCTGGCTAGGAGCTGTCGCCACTCCGTGGCTGATTTCCGCATCCCTGCGGAAATGAAGAACTCCGCTACTGCGCCTCCCCGAACACCGTGAACTCCAACACGGCGATGGCCATGCCGGGCGGGGCGGCGAGGACTTCCAGGCGCACGCGGCGGGCGGTGGTGGCGGGCCAGGTGTCGTAGGCGATATTGCGGTCCACCATGTTCGCCGATTGGTCGCAGAGCACCTCCCAGCTTTCGCCGTCACGCGTGGCGAGGATGCGGTAGCGATAGGGGCCGGGGAGGACGCCCGCGCGGTGATCGAGCCCTTCGTCGGCAAAGATGGTGCGCGCGGCGTGAATGCGGAATTCGCCTTGCAGATCGATCTCCAGCCATTGCGGCGTGTCGGCGCCGGCGGCCTGCCAGCCGGTGCGAATCTCGTTATCTACCGCGAAGCGCGGCGGGCAGCCGTGTACCTGGCTGGAGGCGCACACCGGACAGTTCACGCTAATGGGCAGCAGGCCGAGATCGTTGTCGTGCAGCGGGTCGGGGCGCACGCCCGGCGCGTACTGCGGCGTCTCGGTGGGCCCGGCGACGTAGAGTTCCCCGTTGGCATCAAGTCCGGCGGGATCCATGCCGATGCGCCGTTCGACGCCCGCGTGAATGCCCACCAGCGTGGTGTAAAAGCACCAGAGCTGCCCGCCCGTCCCCTCGACGATGGAGTGGTGCGCCGTGCCGTTCACCAACCCGCCACGCTGAATGAGGATGGGGTTGCGCTGTTGATAGCGGAAAGGGCCGAGGGGCGCGTCCGCCACGTAGCTGCCGAGCGCGTAATTCTTGAATTGCGTGCCGCACCCACTGTACTGCAGGTAATAACGCCCGTCGATCTTGTTCAGCCACGGCCCTTCCAGCACCGGAAACGTCACGTGCTGGTTGAATTCGCCGAAGCGCTCCCAGGTGTGCGATGGGTCGAACGCGATAAGCGGGAGCGGGGCCTCGGCAAAGGCGCTGGGGTCGTCGTCGCCCAGGCGCACGCCGTAGATGATGCCGTGCGCCGGCTCCAGCTTCCATGGGTGGTCGGGGCTGGTGGTGGGGCGGTCCAGGTTACAATAGCAGTAGAGCGCGCCGTCGTCATCGACAAAGAGCATCGGGTCGCCCCAGCGCACCGGCTGGCCGAGGTGGTTCTTCAGCCAGGTCGGGTTGCCATCCGCATCCTGCCCCGGCGTGCCCAGCCGCTCCCATGGTCCGAGCGGGTCCGTCGCGCGCCAGATAGCCGCGCAGTCCCATGACGCGGTGAGGTAGAGCACATCGCCGCACTGCACCACCGTCGGCGCGTAGCCCGCATCGAACGGCTCGATGGGGTGATACGTCCAGTGCAGCAGGTCGTCCGAGTACCAGAGCATACCCGCCGAGGGGAACAAGTACCAGCGCTCCTTGAACCGAATCACCGTCGGATCCGCCATCTCGCGATAATCCGGCCCGCTATATGTCGGCGACAGGCACGCCCGCCCGAGTTGGTAATTCGGCAGCGGCAAGGGGTTGCAATAGGTGCGATCCATGAATAGTTACCTCTGAGCA
>DASXVL010000140.1:0-6025 GCA_036504255.1 Armatimonadota bacterium
CCCGCCTTCATTCAACGTCTCTGTGGCTATTACTGGATTCGGGAGTGCTTCGATCTGCTGGAGCAGGTCTCAAGTGAGGCACAGGATCGGGGTATGATCCTGGAAGATAAGCTGGCGGCATGAGATCACGGCATCCGTATACATCAGAGTGTCGACTTTTGTATCATATCTATTCTTTTTTCAAAACTATCCATGGGGAGCAGATCTCACATTGATCACTTCGGCCTTTGTGAGTTATATGTTACTCAGTGAATGTCGGATAACGTATTTGGCATTCAACCCAAAAGCTTGTTCAGATAATACTGAACAATAATTCGCTCCAACATAAGGTGGCACAGCATGAACGTTCCCGTCCGCACCGTCGCATCTTTAAGCGCCGCCCTGCTCATTGCCATACTCTGGCCGGTGGTATCTCTCCTCGCGCAGCCGGTGACGCCTACTGCCACGACGGCGCCGCCGCCGTATGTCGCGCCTGCCGCGTCCGCGGTATTGTCTGGCACCGCCCCGCTGCGCATTCTGATCGTGTCCAAGCAAGCCATGCTCGCCTGGAAGGGCGATGATGAGATCAAAGTGATCAATCCGGCGGACGGTACCTCGCTTTATACCGCGCCGACGGGCGAGCAGGTGGGCCTGGTGCGCGTGCCGGAGGATGCGAGTATGTCGCTGCGCAAGGCGAGCACGAACTTTTGTCCGTTGACCGGGGCGGTGCGCCTGGAATCCGCGAAACCGATACAACTGTGGGCGTCAAATTCCAATAGCTGGACCACCTCTGCCGCGCCGCTCATCGTGACGCCGGTCGCCGACGGCAGCTTCAGCGTGGCGCGTGAGATGTCGCTGGAAGAATATGTGCGCAACGTGGTGCCCGCGGAGATGCCCGCCACCTTCCACCCGCAGGCCTTGCGCGCGCAGGCGATCATCGCCCGCACCTATGCGCTCATCGAATTGGGGCGGCATGCCGACGAGGGGTCCGACCTTTGTGCGCAGGTACACTGCCAGGCGTTCAGCCCCGAGACGAAACGCGCGAAGGCTACCGATGACGCGGTAAGCGAGACCAAAGGCCTCGTGCTCTACTACGGCAACAAGCTGGCCGAGCCGTACTACCACGCCTGCTGCGGCGGTGGGACCGACGACGCGAGTTACGTGTGGGGGCCGGAGTACGCGCGCCCGTACCTGACCGGCAGCGTCGATCTTCCGGGTAAGCACGCGGACGATAAGGTCGAGATCAAAGACCTGCTCGCGCAAAAAGACCCCTATTGCAAGCGCGCCAGCAATGTCCGCTGGACGAGGCATTTCTTCCCCGCCGAGGTAAACGCGCTGGTGGCGCGCAATCTGGCGAAGGTTACCGGCAACGCGGCGGTGAAAATAACTACCGTGTCCAACATGACGGTGGAGGAGCGCACGCCGGGTGGGCGCGCCGCCTCGCTCCGCATCGAGGGGGATAACGCCAGCGTGCTCGTGGTCGGCGATCAGATTCGCTGGCTCTTCGGTACCGGCGTGCCCGGCCCGGATGGCCTGTGGAGCACACTCTTCGACCTGACGCTGACCCGTGATGAGACGGATAAAATTACCGGTTACACCTTCACCGGCGCGGGGCGCGGCCATGGGCTGGGGCTTTGCCAGTGGGGCGCGGATGGCCGGGCGAAGGCGGGACAGAGTTTTCGTGAGATAATACGCGCCTACTATCCCGGCACGCGCCTGAGTGATGAGAAAGGATAACGCATGACCCCCGAACAGGAAACCTTTTGTCTGGAGTTGATCACCCATGCCGGTGGCGGGCGGGCGGAAGCCTACGCCGCGCTGCAGGCGGCGAAGAACGGTTATTTTGCCGCCGCCCAGGAACACCTCGCCGCCGCCGAGCGCGAACTGGCCGCCGCACACACTGTGCAGACGAAGATGCTGATGGGTGAGGCGCAGGGCGTCGGCATGGCCCCCAGCCTGCTGCTGGTACACGCGCAAGATCAGTTGATGACGGCGATCTCCGAGCGCACGCTTATTAGCGAACTGATCGAACTCTATCGTCGGCTGGGGAATGCCTGATGCCGGCGCGCGCGGTACTGATGAACGCGGATGACCTCGGACTGTGGCCGTCGATTGATACGGGCATTTTCTCCGCGTGGGCACAGCAGGCCATCGGCGGCAGCAGCGTGTTCGCCAACGCCCCCGAGCTGCCCGCCGTGCTGGCGGGGGCGCGCGCGGTCGGGCTGCCCGTGGGCGTACATCTGAATCTCACCTTCGGCAATCCCCTCAGTCCGCCGGAGGAGATCCCCGCACTGTTGGGCAGCGACGGGCGTTTCATGAAGCGCGCGCTGTGGACGCTCCCCTTGCCGGTCGAACAGGTGCGCGCGGAATTAACACGCCAGGTGCAACGCGTCGTCGCAGTGGGCTGCCCGCCCAGCCACCTCGATAGCCATCACCACGTTCACCGCTACCCGGAAGTGCTCGGCGTGGTCATTGAGCTGGCATGCATGCTGCAACTGCCGGTACGCGCCGTCGATGCGGACATGCGCGAGACGCTGCGCGGCGCGGGCATCGCCACCCCCGACCATTTTTCCATGCAGTTTTACGGCGAACGCGCCAGCGTCGAAACGCTCATTGCCCTGGTGGAGGCGTCTGCGGGCGGGGTGCTGGAGATCATGACCCACCCCGGCCTGGTCACGCCCGACCTGCCTAGCGGCTATAGCGCGGAACGCGCCGTCGAACTGGCCACGTTGTGCGATCCGCGCTGGCAGGCCTATCTGCTGGCGCACGATATCGCGCTCATCGGTTACCCGGCGCTACGGGAGCATTGTCAATGAGACGACTCTGCCTGATGGCCCTCCTGCTCCTCGTCGCCCTGTCCGCGCATGCGGCGCTGGTGCAGGATCTGGCGTTACTCGACCGCTTGAAGAGCGCCCCGACCACGGAAGACTATCCCGATGACGACGCGGTGTGGCTGCTGCGTGACACCGAGATCACGGTGGCGCCCGATGGCACGTATCGCACGCGCGAGCATGTGCTGGCCAAGATACTCACCACCCAGGGGCTCGCGCTCACGCAATGGGAAATCCCCTATGACGCGGCGTGCGAAGCGGTGCAGGTGACCATGGCGCGCACGCTGGTGAACGGCCAGGCCTTCCCCGTTGACCCGACACAGGTGGTGGAGAACGCGGTCTATCCGCAGGCCGCCTGGTATGACTCGGTCCTCGTCCGCCGTTTCCCGTTGCCCTCCGCCAACATCGATGCGGCGCTGGACGTGGAGACCGTGCGCACGCGCAACACGGCGCGCATACCCGGCGCGTTCAGCGCGCGCTACGATCTGCAATTTCGCTACCCGGCGACGGAAGAGCGCTTCACCGTGCGCGTGCCGGTTGACCGGCAGTTGGCCCTGCGTTTCACCGGCATCGTCGCCCCCAAGGTGACGGAGCGCGTGGAGAAAACACAGCGTGTCTACCGCTGGGCGCTACGGGCCGTGCCGGCGTTGCGCATGGAGGAGGCGCAGACCCCACCGGCGGAAGACCTCACCCCCTCGGTGCGCATGACCACACTCACCAGTTGGGAACCGGTGGTGAGCTGGTATCAGCAATTGACGGAGGGGAAAGACGCCGTCACCGAGCGCCTGCGCCAGGTGGCGCTGCAGCGGACGGCGGGCTGCGCGGATGTGGAGGCAAAACTCACCGCCTTGCACAAGGCCGTACGTGAAGTGCCCTACGTGGCGACCGAAATGGGCGCGCATGCCGACACCCCGCACAGTGCGGACGAGGTGGCCGGCGTCAATTACGGCGACTGCAAGGACAAGGCGACGCTGCTGCGCGCGCTGCTCAAGGCGGTGGGCATTGCCAGCGACTATGTGCTGCTGCGCACCACGACACGCGGCGCGCTGGACCGCACGCTCTACGGGCCCGACGAGTTCAATCACGTCATCCTGGTGGTGAGCACGCCGCACGGGGACCGTTTCGTCGATCCGACGCTGCCGGATGCGCCGTGGACCTGCTTGCC
Source organism: Armatimonadota bacterium (assembly GCA_036504255.1). Classification (GTDB taxonomy): domain Bacteria; phylum Armatimonadota; class Hebobacteria; order CAIYQO01; family CAIYQO01; genus DASXVL01. The sequence goes on from DASXVL010000140.1 coordinate 3,976, forward strand.
GCCGGGCGTGGATGGCGCGGGCGCATTGCTCATCCGCGGCCCCGGCGAGCTGGTCACCCTGCCCCCTGCGGCGGCGCAGGAAAATTTGACGGACATTCGCGTCACCGTCACGGTGGGCGCGGATGGCAGCGCGACGGGGCGCGCGACGCTCACGCTGCATGGGCAGTCCGCCATGCTGCAGCGCGGCATGCTCGCACCCATCGCGACAGACCGCTTTCGCGAAGCGCTCGAGGATTTTCTCGCGCCGCGCCTTGGGGCGGAAGTGGCGGTGAAGGCGGTGACCGTCGCGGCGCTGCGCGAGCCGGAACGCCCGCTGCTCATCACCGCCGATTTTTCCTCGCCCGGCTATCTGCAGGACGCGGGCGAGCAATGGTCGGGATACCTGCCCACGTTCGCCTACCAGCCCAACCGCTTTCGCGCGATCACCACGCGCCTTTTCCCCTTTGCGCAGCCCATCGAGAGCGCCCTGCACCTGGAGGTCATCGTGCGCTTGCCCGCCGATTTCCAGGTAACCCATCTGCCCACCCCTGTGCAATATACCTCCGCCATCGGCCAGTATCAGGACGACGTGCGCGTCGCGGGCCAGAGCCTCTACTATACCTGTGACCTTGCCACCCGGCGTGGCACGTTTCCGCCCGAGTCACTTGCCGAGGTAAGCCGCTGGGCGGACATCCTGGCGTTAGCCGGCAGGAACCAGTTGCAATTCTTCTTGCGCCGCCGGTAAGGGTGCCGCACAATGTGCGGACCCGCGCACAGCGTCACGGCTGCAGACGGGTATGACAACAGTGTGAACCGACCTCGGAGGGAGGAGCAACGACGATGGCAGGTGAACAGGAGCACACGAATTTCGCCCACGGGCAAGATGTATTGACCTTGCTGAACCGCGATCTGGCGAACGAGATGAACACCATGCTCATGTACATGGCGGACAGCCTGCTGGTACGCGGCACGGATTCGCTGGACGTCAAGGAAGTGACCAGCAAGTTCGCCAAGCAGGATTTCAAGCATGCGAAGAAGCTCGCGGCGCGCATTGTCGAGTTGGAAGGCATCCCGCAATTGATGCCGCTGCACATTCAAGACAACGCCAGTATCGAGCCAAAGATGGGGCAGGACGGCGCGATTAAGCCCATGTTAAAGGATGCGCTGGAATGTGAACTGCAATCGGTACTGGAGTTCCGCAACCAGGTGCAGACGATCGCGTTTGAGGATCCGACGACCTGCCTGCTGTTAGAGGGTATCCTCGCGGATAAGGAACATCAGGTCGAAGAGATTCGCAACTTGCTCGGACTCTGACACGAGCCACGAGCCCGCATCCCCCGTCCCCTTCTCCCACCTTTGGGAGAAGGGGACAGGCATGAGCACAGGTCAAGTACTAGTCGGCCTCTGGACGGGGGTTCGACTCCCCTCGCCTCCACCACCTATTAGTCAAGAACCGCCTCTCGGCGGTTTTTTGGCTTAGCGCGGGAATACGACGCTTGCCCCAACTCTACGCACGGATATTGCCGATAACTATTTATCGACCACTCCACCCCTCGGACGGGGCCAAACACTGTTTGCCCCGCTTTTACCCCAAAATAGCCCGTTTTCCTCTCAACATCTCTAAAAGCTTCGGACGCGAGACTAACTCGTCCGAAGATTGAGAATGGCCAATTTTACGCTCAAATCGACGACAACTCGTTAAGCAGCGCAAAAGTTCGACTTTCTATCAATCGGTATCCATCCGTCACACCCTGCTCAATTGGGCATTGGAGGCGTGTTGGGATGCTATAACATCTCATTCTGACCGTTGATTTTACTTTCATATCCTCCAATACTTGTGCAATAATATCTATTGGACATCAACCACCCGCTCTTCAGTATTGACTAATTTGGCAAACTCGGATATTGTCACCTCTACGTAATCAATGACTATACGGATGCCGTGATCTCATGCCGCCAGCTTATCTTCCAGGATCATACCCCGATCCTGTGCCTCACTTGAGACCTGCTCCAGCAGATCGAAGCACTCCCGAATCCAGTAATAGCCACAGAGACGTTGAATGAAGGCGGG
>DASXVL010000141.1:0-13361 GCA_036504255.1 Armatimonadota bacterium
CGATCAGCACGCTCAATCCCCACATGGCATAGCCGAACACCACATCGGGGTGCGCGACGGTGTACGCCACCAGAGTCAGCATCAATGTTTTCATTTTACATGTCCTCCCTTTCGTGTCTATTGATATCGATTATTGCGCCAGCGGCTGCAGCCGCCGCACGCATCCGATGAATCGTTCGTAGCCGTTCAGCCCGCCATTGACACGGCGTCTGACCTGCTCCCAATCAGCCTCCTTGCAGACCACATCGACCCCGCATTGCTTGAAATAGGCGGCGAGCACGCGCGCGGCGGTGTGGATCTGCAGACAGAGCTCCGGCTGATGCACCAGGTCGAGGCCGAGCAGCTTGCCGTATTTCTCGTAATTGCTGCGCCACGTGAGTTGGATATAGCCGCGCCCGTTGTAGCGCTTCCCGGTCTCCGGGTCCACGCGCGCATACTTTGTGGTATCGAAATACCTCATGCGCGGCGCCGGTTTGAGGTAGTAGGCCTCTTCGACGGGTTTGAAGCTGCACTCGACAGCCACGGTGGCCAGCGCCCCGATCACCACGTTGATTTGAAGCAGTCCTTGCTCCTGCAACGCCTCCAGGATGATCGGCAACGCTTGCGCCACGTCACTCTCAGTACATCCAGTGGCCTGTGCCACGGCATGCGGGTCGCGTAATTTGCTCATGATTATTATCCCTTCACCACTGTCACGATGAGCGTGATGACAGCCGTGCCCAGCGTGCCTAACACCGCGAGTAGTATCATGTCGATGCGCCGATGGATACCGGAGATATCCTCCTTGTGACCCTTCAATACATCGTCATGATCGTCAACGCGTGTCTTGAGAACACGCACCGTCCCACACCCATCTTTTTGATCGCACGCAACTGCAGGCAGATTCATCATTGCTCGATCTCCTATCGATTTCAAAAATAGCTGACTTCACACGGTCGCGGCACGCAGCCAGGTGACTGTTCCTGGTATCCAAGGTCCGAGGAGCAGCGATATCTCGCCCCCGCCGCTATTGTTGAGTAGCACCTGGACTACATGATCGCCAGCTGGAATAGCGAAACTTCGATCACGTTGTGTTTCTGACGCCCCCAACGTCTGTTGTATCGTGCCATCAATATAAATATAGAGAGAGTCATCGTTCATAAATACCGGCATTGTCACGACAGTCGAGACAGACGCATGGACAACCATCGACCACAGGCAGAGCACAGGATGGCCGAGACCTATATCAAATATCAATTCGCCCGCAGAACTCTGTGTTACGCCGAAATCGTATTTCGTGGAAGCATTAAAGGTCGCCAGACTAGTCCCATTCACATACGCTAGTTGAAAGCGCCAGCCTTTTGATAGAGCATCGAGTCTCTGTTTATCAGCGACACTCAAAAAGCCCGGCGTTGTTATCGTGGCCGCCGGGTGCTGCGTCAGTCCGCCATAGCCGATGTGTCCGCCAAGCGCCGCCTTATCTGCCGCCGGCATTAAGCCCGGTACGACAGCCGTCGCCAGTGGGTGTTGATCAACGCCACCGCCACCGGCCAGGTGCTGCGCCCAGCGGTCGAGCGGCAGGTAGGCGGTGCTTTGATCGATGGTTACCGTGGCCTGTAGGCCAGCCGACTGCGCTATTTTGACGGCGAAAGATGTCGCCATGGCGGTGCCGCTGTCCGTCGCCGGGATATAGTCCGCCTCCGCGTCGAGCGCGTTGAAGTAGACCAGCAGCGTCTCACTGCCGCTATTTCCCGCCAACCTCGCATACACGCCCATCTCGCGCCGCAAGTAGCCGGCGGCGACGTTGGCGTTCGAGAACTCTACGAAGGCGTACCATTCTCCCGCGTCATCCTGTTGCGCGTCCACGACGGCGTTGGTCTGTAGTGGCGCAATGAGCGCCGTCAAGGTAGCCGGGTCGGTGCTGCCCAGCGCACCATCCCCGGCCTCGGTGCGCATGAATTCAAGCGTGCCGCCGGCGTTGCTGATCGCCTGTAACAGCGCCAGTCCGGAGGCCGTCATTGTCGCGGTGTAATTCGCCATCTCTATACCTCAAATGTCCCGTAGGATTGTGTGATGCTCATCACAGCGCTCGCTGTGATGGGGATGCTCATCGCCGTCGTGCCGCCACTGGTCTGGATGAGCACATGATCGGTAGCCCGCTTCACGGCACGAATCGACTTTAGAAATTCGGTAATGTCCGCTTCGGCGAGCGAACCGGAGAGCGTCACTAAAAACACCCCTGGCTCCAACGGCGGATCGACCTCAAACCATTCGCGTATGCTTGCGCCGTCGCCCCAGATGGTGCGAATAAAATCCTCCACCGCACCGCGCGTGCCCGCCTGCCGGTGAAAGCTGATCGCATTGCGTACCAGGTCGCGCCGGGTGGAGAGCGGCATAGCCTGGTCGTAGTAATCGACATGATACTGGTAGGCCAGGCTGTCAATGACTTCCGATGGTTGCGCGTCCAGCGTGGCGATCAGCGGCAACAGCGGCAAAGCGGCGGCTATGGCCCGCCAGTTGGCATCCAATGCCGCCAGCAACGCGCGCGCGTCATCGTCTGCCGTGATGGCGGAGGGCAGCAGGGCGGCGGTATCCACCGTCTCCAGCGACATTAACGCGTCAGGCATCTTCCATCCCCCCATAGATCACGTTGACGGTAGAGGTGTCGTCTTCCCCCGACGAGATACGCGTACCGATCAGGCTGAAAGAGAGGTCGGCATCGGGCGAGTAATCGGCCCAGGCTGCGCCCCCGTTTTTCGTCTGCGCGTTGGCGGTCACGCCGTGCCACATGTGCGCGAGGAAATCAGCATTGCCCGAAAATCCATACGGCACATTGGCCTCATAATAGTTGCTCGCGTCCCCGGTCGTGGCGGCGAACCAGAGGCGGTATGCCGTACCGTCCGCCATGTTGACCGGGTCGGGCAGCGTCGCGTAGCTCCACTCCGCCGTCTCGCTATTGAGCAGTTCGGAGAGGTCGAGCGCTCCCGTGGCTAATTCGGTACCGCCGACCTCCTCCAAATGGTAGGTCAGCCCACCTGGTGCTCCATGCCGCACCAGGCTGATGCCGATTTTATCCAGCGCCAACGCGCCGTCGCCCCAAACGAATTGCTCGCCAGCGTATTGCGTGCCGTAAATGAGCACCGGGGATGTCATCGCCGTCGACCAATAAGTGTGGCCGCTCTTCGTGCCGTCATGCCAGGAGAAGAGCGCAGGCATGTACGCGCCATTGCCATTGTTCGTGCCGTCTCCCCATTTATCCCACTGCGAGACCCACGGCGCCCAGCCGGACCCAGTATTGACGCACACGCGCTGTCCGCTACCGGTTGCTACCCAATCCGCCCACGGTACGACGCGTGTCATGATGGTATTGGGTGAGGCCCAGTTCGTCGCCGGGCTGGCCGATGTATTTCTGATCGTCAGAAAATATAGTTGCCCTTCGGTCAGGGAGACTGGAGAGCCGAATGTCACCGTCATTGGCGCATCGTCAGAGACCATGTAGGTCTCCGGTACATACCCCGTAATGGTGGCGAGCACGTTGGACGATGGCAGGTTATTCGTGCCTGCCGTAACGAGCTTTATTTCATACGCCCCTGTGTGCCCCGCACCGCCGCCATACTCGCTGCCCTCCTCGTCGGTGTAGCGGAACGCCGTCGCTATACTATCCAGCAACGCGGTACGGTCCGCCTTGAAGGCGAGCGCCGCCGTGGTGGTGTTATTGTTCAGCCAATTTAAGTTGGCGCGCCCCAGCCCTTCAAAAGTTTGCCCGAGCTCTACTTCGGAGCTTTCCGGCTGTTCTACCGTCACGCCGATGCGCGAAATGGCCGAGGGCGGCATGACGGTATACTCTGGGGCGCGTAAATCGACACGCTTCGCTCCGGCGGAGATAATGCGGTGCACTAACTCACTCGGGTTGATGTCACGCCCTAATTGTGCGCGTTGCCAGCTAATCCAATCAGCTACCGCCCGGTTCACGGCATCCTGAATGCTGCCCGCCTGTGCGGCATGAGCCCGGAGAATGTAATAGGTGAGATCGATGGAGTATCCCACCTCGTGCGGGGCCAACACACGCACCAGGTCGCTCATCGGTCGCCGGTACCTGTCATTCAGGTACTCGGAGACTTCGCTGAGAGTCTCCGGTGCGGGAATGACGCCGCCGGTCAGCGTGAAATAGACGTTGATCTCTCGAGGTGCGGGCGATTCCACCGCCACCGATGCGATATCGGCGCGGCTGTCCTTGGTCTGCGTGATGTAGGCATCCTCGGGACCGGCCACGCTAAACCGCGTCGGGGCTTCGCGGATACGCTCACGCAGCGACTCATCATCCTCGTCGGTGCTACCGTCCGCGCTCGGCGTCACGTTGCTAACGCTGCTGATAAACGGCGGCGTATCCACCAGGCTATTGATCTCCCCGGGGAGATAGCCGTTGCCCGTGATGCCCGTCACATTAGCGGCGGCAATCACGTCGACGTGGCTCTCTCCGGAGGGAATTTCCGCCGCTGTCTCGGTGGCAAAGTAGATGCTGCTGCCGGATACGCTGGCGCGTGTGCCCAGCGGTACCAGCGTTACCTGGTCGCGCGGCGCGCCGAGGGTGAAGCGCACGGTGGTGCGCGCCGGTTCCGCCTGGCGCTTCTCCACGCCGACGAATTGCCCCATGGCGGACAGTACGTCTCCTGTGGCGAAATTCAGTAAGTTTTGGTTCTCGCCCTGATTCGCCTCCGCCGCCATCAGCGCTTGGATATAGGTGAACGCGAGCGCCATGACGCGTACCGGGTCACCGGGGTAGAGGACACGGCCTAGTCCCTCCTCCAGCTGCGCCAGCGTGCGCGCTTGCAAGGTGGCTACGTCATACTCGACAAATGTCAGTTCGTTACTCACTCTGCGCCCTCCAAAATCGTGTATGCAATCTGCGGGTGCACCGTCCCGTTGCTCTCGGATGCGCCGAACGTAACACGGTCAACGCTCACGCGTGGCTCTTGGAGCGGCAGGGCATCGATGAGCGCGGCGGCATACAACGCCTGGCCGCGCGTGCCTGCCTGGTCCAACACGTTGGTATCAATACCGAGCGTGCGGTCGAGCGGCACCGATCCGCGCGGAATGGTGGTGATCGTGCGCACGTTCTGCGCTATTTCCGCGGTATGGCTCGCCGGTATCCACTGTATGCCCATGCTCACCGTCCTCCCTCTTGCTGCACATATTTGCGCAGCGTCATGGCGACATCCATCCAAACGGTGCGCCCTTGCGCGCCAAACTGTTTATGCGTCGCCGGTAACTTTTCGATGATCCACCGGCAACCGCTGCCACCGAAGGGCCGACCGGCGAGCACGAGCGGGCTGGCGTTACCGGCGCGCATGATCGCGTATAAGCGGTCGTACTCTTTTTGCGGGTCCACCCCAAGTTGCAGCGCTAACGTGATGGTCAACGCGACAGTCTCGCTTTCCGGCCCGCAAATCGACACCAGCGGATCGCGCCCGATCACCTCCTGTATCTCCAACCGCATCCCCGCGTCATGCTGCAGCGTATCGAATGATCTGGCGCGTTGGCGCGAGACCTCGAACACGATATCGCCGAATGTGCCGACTATTGCCATCTGTCTCTCCTATTGCGGCCCGCTCGTCGGGCTGCCTGGACCTGCCGAGATATGCGTATGCTCGGCCAGCGAAATCTCCCCGGCCAGTACGTCGGCTTGCGATGTGATGTTCTCGCTCACGTCCAGCGTGCCGGTGATGACGACCGGCCCGGTAATATGCACGCCGCCGGTCGCCACCACCGTCAGCAGGCCGTTATCCCAGCGCACCATACTGCCGTCCGGAAAGACGGTGTACCGCACCCCGGCGCCGCCGTCCGGCACATCGTGCGGATAGTAGGAGCAGAGGACGAAGCCCTCTTCGGTACCGCTGGAGAGATAGCCACAGACCACCGGCTCACCAATGGCCGGGGTCCAGTACTCGCGCGTGCTTTTGGAGCCACGCACGCCGAGGCGCAGCCAATCGCTGGTCACGTCCAAATCCTCAAAGTGCACCCGCGCCCGGCACCGCGCATGATCGACGGCAACGACCTCACCAATGCGTATCAGGCTCCAGGTATCGCTCATGCCGTCACCCTCACCAGTTTCAGCCCGGTGGTGTAGCCACCGGCGACGGTATGCCGCGCTTCGTCCACCGCATAGTTGCCGTCATAGACGCCGAAGTCATCCAGACGGATCACCACGCCGGAGGCCAACCGCACGTCACCGACCACAGTAATTTCCGCCGGTTCGAGTTGCCGGTTCGCCGCCTGCAGGCGCGCTTGCGCCACGCGCAACGCCTCCGCCGTGTTGCCCACGTGTTCCTTGATTTGCAACGTCTGCCCGGTGGTGATCGTGGTATCGGTCGCCGTCGCGGTAATCAAGCCATGGTCGGGATGCTTATAGCTCATCGTGCAGGCGCGGTAGGCATCCACGCTTTTCGCCGCGAAGCGCGCGCCGGGCAGCAAGCGGCCACCGGTACGCGCAATGGTCAGTATCGGCGCTTGCCGGTCATTCGCCCCCAGCGGATACACCGCCAGCCGGTTGCTATCCACCTTCAGCGCGTAGCCGAAGCGGTTACAGATGCGCGTGAGCAGCTGCATGTCGCTCTCCCGCTTCTGCTCCACCTTGCTAATGGGTGGGGTGTCTTCGCCGACGAACACGATCGATGTGCCGTGTTCCTCGCTGACGCTGGATACCAGCGCGCGCAACGTAATATTGGACCAGCAGCGCGTCTTTTGCTCGCGCCGCATGTTGGTGGTGATGCTCGCCGCCAACGCCTTGATGGTGATCACGTCGGGCGTGAACCCGTAGCCATAGCTATCGACGCTGAACGTGCCGCACGGCAACCGTTTGGTGACGGACCCTTCCTGCCAGACGATGCCCGACGTGACGCTGTCGCCACGGCGCGGGCTCCACGCCGCGCGCCAGCGTCCATCCGGGTCGGCCAGCGCGACTTGTAAATCGTCGATCTGGTCACTGCCGAAGTCGGTGTACTCGCAGGAGCGCAACACCGGTTCGATATCGCGGCTGATGTCATGGCCGTTATAGGTGATCTGTACCGTCGTGCGTGCGGCGGTGATGCTCTCCATCGGCTACTCCCGTTTCCACGGCGGCAGGGCGGAGGAGACCGGAACGGTCACCTCGGGACAGACCACTTGCACCCCGGCGCTGAACAGCACCACCGTGCGCAGCGTGGGGTTCTCCCGCAGCAGATCGGTCATGCGCGCGGTATCGCCATAGACCGCCTGCGCAATCTGGTCCCAGGCCTCCCCGGCGGTCGTCGTGTAGATGCGTGCGCTCATGCCATCACCCTCCGGCCTTGCTCCTCTTGCCACTGCGCCATCATGCTGCGGAACTCCGTGTAGGATGCGCGCAGGCTCGCCTCCACGTCACCCCGCGACGCGTTGCCGCTGATATGGATACTTGGCGCATACGTCACCGTCATGCCGCCGCCGGCAGTTCCACCGCCAACGCCCAACGCTTGCCCGGTCTGCTGCCAGAGCGAGACCGCCCGGTTGCGGTGATTATCGAGCGGGATAATGGACTCTCGCCCCTGCTCACCGACCCAGGAGAGCGTCGGCGAGTTGATGATGTTGCCGACCGCGTTGTGTGCCGGGGAGACGAGCCCTGTGACTTTCCCCCACGCTTTGCCGGCGACATTTTTCGCCGCGTTGGTTACTGTGCTAAAGATGCCCTTGAGCGCATTCCATTTGTTCTCAATCCACTGGAACGCCTGCTTGAATGGCGCGGTGACGGCGGTGTAAATGGCTTGTGCTTTGGTGACCAGCCAGCGAATGAACGTGGCGATGCCGGCGCGGATGGCTCCCCAATGCGCGATAATGAACCCCACTGCCATACCGAACGGTCCTGTGATGATGGGTAATAACAGCGGCCAGTTGCCTTTGATCCAGTTCCATACCCGTACCGCGGCCGCTTTCACCTGGTCCCAGTGCTTGATCAGCAAGTAGATGCCGCCGACCAATATGGCTACAGCGGCGACAACCGCGAGGATGATCCACGTGAGCGGATTCATGGCGCAGGCGGTGTTCCAGAGCCAGGTGGCTGCCGTGACGACCACTAACGCGGCGGTCACCACACCCAGCGAGATCGCCACGATACCAAGCACCTCGCCGAGAATCGGGTACTTCGTGATCAAATTCGAGAGCCAGATCGCGCCCTTTTGGAGTCCGCTCATTAAATCATTCCAAACGGGCAGTAACGATTTCCCGATGACCGCTTGTAGCTCTGTCGAGGCATTCGCCGCCAGCGCTTGCTTAGCGCTGGATGCCCCCATCTGCGTGTTGAATTCCGCCGTCATCGATCCGGCATATTTGGCCTTGTCACCCACCGCGAGGAAATTGGCTTGTAACTGCGGTAGGCTGGTCAGCAGCGGCGCAATCGCCCCTATGCTTTCCTTGCCAAATAGCTGGTCCAGCATGGATAACTGCTCTGACTTTGGCATTTTCTGCAGGGCGCTCAATACGTCGAGAATTGCGCCTTTTGCATCTTTTTGCATGCGTTTCGCCAGCACGGTAGTCTCGAACCCCAGCGCCTTAAACGCTTTCTGCTGCGCTCTGGTCGCCGCCGACCCGGCCGTGAGGCCGAGCATGAAGTTTTTAATGCCGGTCGCCGCCCGTTCCTCATCCACGCCCGCCTTGATGACGGTCGTACTCATGGCCGCAATATTGCCGCTGGCAATGCCTGCCACTTTGCCCAGTGCGCCCACGCGGCGGATGACCTCCGAAATGGCGGTCGCTTTTGCACCGGTGGCGTTTGATAAGTAGTTCACCTGGTCGGCCAATTTAAGGACTTGCGGTTGCGTGAGCCCCATCGACGAGCGCCAGTCAGCCATCGTCTGGCCAGCCTCTTCCGCCGCAACCCCGAACGCAACGCCCATCTTGGCGGCATCCCGAGCGAACCCCACTAATTCGTGACGCGGTATTTGCAACTGTCCGCCGAACGCGACAATGCTCGCCAACTCCGGACCGGTCATACGGATTTCCCGCGTTAAATGCGATATATCGGTCGTCATCTGCTGGAACTGTTGCGGTGTGTCAAAGTTTACATATTTGGATACCTCCGTCATCGCATCTTCCAGGGATTGCGCCGCCGCGATGGGCTTTTTGATCGTCTCATAGGCGGTATAGGCCGCTGCCACCACGGCCAGCATATTTTTTTGGGCGGCATCGGCTCTGCCTTGGGCTCCCGTACGCTCTTGCCTCGCCGCCTGCTCTCGTGACATGGTGTCCCGTAAATTTTCGGCGTTGCTCAACGCGTCGGCCAGCTCGTCTTTAACGCGTGAGGCCTCTGAGGCGAAATTTTGCGTATTGACCCCCGCGCTCATTAACGCATCGCGCACCTGAGCGACATTAATGTTTTGCCGATCCACCTGCCCATTCAACTGCTGCGCTTCGCGCACGGCGTCCCCGAACGCCTTGCACTGTTCCTTGGTGGCTCCGGCAGCGGCATAGCCGTCCCGCGTGAGCTGCTTTACGTGCGCCTGGGCTGCGAGCAGGGATTTCTCGCTCTCCGCCAGCTCCTTGCGTAGCGTGCGAAAGGCCTCCATCTTGCCTTGCGTGGAGCCCAACCCCTTCACCTGTTTGTCGATTTGCTGGAGTTGTTGCACGGCGGTCGCCGTCGACTTTTTGAGGCTGCTGCCAACCTCACCCTCCAGAGTAATCGCCATTTCGTGGTAATTGCGCGCCATCGTGTTGGTATTCCTTCAGCCACCAGAGCAGCTCGTTGATCGTGATCCCTAACCAGTAGGGGATTGGGGTCGAGAAGTGCGAGGACAGCCGTCCTGCCGCTCGGCGCATGATGTCGCCGGCACAGCCAGGCAGCCCTACCCGAGCAAAAAATTCTGCGCCTGCAGGGTCAGCTTCGACACGTCGGACGCGGACAACGCATGCAGCAGTTCCACCGGCACCCCGGCGGCACGGGCGACGATCTGCACCAGATAGCCCTTCTGTAACTCGGCGACGCCAGGCGTGCCGCCTTGCAAGACATAGGCGCGTTCGGCGTCAAGAATGTCGTTGCCGGTGAGGTCGTTAAATTCCAGCGTGAGCGAGGTGTACTTCTTTCCCTCGAACGTGAGTTCACGTTTGAGCAAAAACGGCAGGGCGACTTCAATTTTCGCCGGTTGATCGGTTCCTTGGCCCTCGATGGGCTGCTGTTCATCAGGCATGTCTCTTCCTCCATTAAAATCTATGCTGGGAAAGGGGTGGGGATGAGGGCCGTTACGCCCTCACCCATACCGCTAAATTGCCGCGTTGACTTCGGCTAAGTAATTCACGCCGCCCACGGTGTAGAGGTTGTTCCATTTGTCAAACAACAGGTATGGCATACCATCCACCATGAGCATCAGATAATCCACCTCGATTTCGACCGAGCTATCCATGCCCGCGCCTTTTTCCAGTTGGCCCGGCTCGAAGTTTTTCATGGTGCCGCGCATGACAACGGTTAACGGGACGATCTTATTGCGTCCAATCGCTGCGTCGTACATCTGTATCGCGCCACGGGCAGTGAGCAGCTGGGCATCCTGCACGGCAAGCAATACCATATCCTTCGTCAGCGTTGGCGTGGAGATGGTTGCGCTGGTGCTGGCGAGTTGGCCGAGTACCGGTAGCTCGATCTCTCCGGACATGCCCGCCAATTTAACGGTCTGTGTGAGCGGGGTGATCTTCGGGATCTTGACGGTACCCACGCCGATGAACTTCGCGCCGGTTACACCGGTGTACAGATTGAAGTTATTGAGCACTTGCGGAAACTGTGCCATGTATCTCTCCTTCATTGCCGGGGCGGTTGTCGCCCCGGCCAATTAGCCTGCCGTTATCCTGCGGAAAACAGCGAGTCCAGTTGCGCCACATCGACGACCCATGTGCATACAATAGCCTGCATCGCGGTCGGTGGGGTCGCGCTGGTGCGGAATCGGTACCGGCCATTGAGCAGAGATGTGGTCGGGTTGTCCTCGCGGCGAAATTCAACTAATGGCTTGCCCACCAGACATCCTTGCGCCGACAAGCCGTTGAGGTAAATCTGCTCGCTGTTAACAATACTCTCGATCTGGCGCAGATTTCCCGGCTGATCCACCTTCTGCATCATGGTCAACCGGTAGGTGTTTTCCAGCCAGTTGAACATGCGGCGGTAATTGCGCCACACGAAGAGCGCGTCAGTACTGCCAGGATAGGCGGCGGTGTAGTTGCCCCACAGCACCAGACCGCGCGCGCCGTAGCGGATGATAGTGGTGATGCCCTTGGCGTTCAGGTTGTCGTTGGCCTCGGCATCGGTCAGGTAGACCGGCGTGCCATCGGCCAACACCACATCGGTGACGCCGGCGGGATAGTTGGAGCCGGTCACGTAGGGCACGTTGTCGTTCTGCGCGTCGACCTGGGCCAGCACGCAGGCCATGATGGTGCTCATGTGGTAGGTGTCGTTGCCGATCTTGGCCAGCGGCCAGCAGACTTCCTGGTACGGGCTCGTGTAGCCGTTGGTGGTTTTCCAGGCATAGGCCGCCGCCGAGGTGGTGACCGTGCCGGACGGGATATCGGTCAGCGCGTAGGCTTTCCAGCCGCCGCCATACACGGCCGCTTTCTGCTGCATGATCACGCCCACCGCCGGGTCGGCGGAATGTCCGGGGGAAACGATGTGCGCCGGGACATCGCCGTACTGCGGGTAGACCTGGTCAATCAGCTGCAGGCCCGCCGTCACGTCATCCGCCTCCACGCCGCAGTAGTCCGCCGGGATGGGCAGGGTATGGACATAGACGGTCGCGGTGTCGGTGGCGATGTCGCCATCGGCAATGCGCGTGATGATCGGCTCGCCACTGACCGAGTAGGTGAGCGTGTAGTCAGCGCCCGCAACGTAGGTCACGGCGCCGGCTTCATTGTCGGTCACCTTGCTCACGAGCACACCGGTGACGGGCACCGTGCCGATGCCGCCCACCAGGTCGAGTTCGCGCGCCGTCGCCGCACCGGCGATGTCCGCCGGGTCGAAGACGTTGACGCAGAAGACCGGCGCCACGCCGTAAACACGGAAGGCGGCATAGAGGAACTCCATCAGCGAGTAGCGGGAAAAGTCCTTCACATCGCCGTAGGTCGCGACGACGTCGGCCCACGTGGAAAACTTTTCGATGCGGTTGACGCTGGGCGTGCCGGCGACCGTATGCACCGGCGCGGTGCCGACAACAAATGGGATCGCGGTGGACGATTCGACGGGCGCGATTACGTCGGTCGCCTCTTCCTGGTTGTAGACCCCGTGCAAGAACTCGGGTAACATCGTGCTGCCTCCAATCCCGGACATGCCGGGTGTCGATTTGATATCGGCGTCCGTGATGACCACGGTCGCCGGATCGCTGGGATAGTACTCGCCGTCAAGCAGGACACGCGCCGTGACGGCATACGTCCCCGGCTCCGTGTAGCGCCATGACGCGCGAAAATTCGTTGTGCTCCGCCACGGCGAGCCCGGCCACCATTGGACCGACACCGCGCTGGACGGTAACTGCGGGTCAGAGACCGGCGTGATGATCGCCGTCACCTGGGCGCCATCGGTCGTGAGTTGCATCGTGATCGGTGCGCGGAGATCAAGGGAGAGCGATTGCTGCGCGGTCATGCCCTCGTTGTCCGTGACCTCAACCGTCAAGAGCGCCGCGTCGTCCGTCATGGGATAGGTGACACTGGTGATCTCGCCCACGGTACCGGCAATCCACTCCGCGCCTTCCTTGGGCTGCAGCCGCCACGCGGCAATCGCGCCGTCCGCATCATGGGAGTTGTTGGCGTTGACGCTCACCGTGTGACCCTGCTGCGACACGACAAACGAGCAGATAGGCGCGGCATTGGGATCGATGACCACAGTCAGGATATCGCTGGTCGTGGTCTCCCCGTTGCTGTCCGTCGCCACCACATAGACCCCGAACGTGCCGCCCTCCGGAGGGTAGCTATGCGCGACCGGCTCTCCACTCACGCATGCCGGCGTCGTGGCCGCATCATCCCAATGCACCGTCACATCCGTCAGCGTCGCGTCTCCCACCGCCGCGGCCTGCGGCGTGAGCGTCAGCGTGCGATTGCTGACGCTGTGCGCGGCAATGCTGCAGGTAGGAGGCGCGTTGGGCGTATCTATCAACGTGACGGTGGGAGCTGGTTCAGGTGCGCCATAGGCATAATATTGCCCGCTAATCTCTGCCGCTTGCGCTGATTCATAAAATGGATTGGCAGATATATTCCCTACGTTGGCCGTGGTGGAAATCCACCAATGTAAAAGCGGCACTTCTGGATTAGAATCATTTACCATGAACCACAGCACCACGTCCTGTGATTCGTGTTTATAGGTCTCTTGTCCATTGATGACACTTGCTGTTGTCAGGTATATGCCCTTGATAAAA
>DASXVL010000142.1:0-8476 GCA_036504255.1 Armatimonadota bacterium
ACGCGTCGTAGCTGCACGTCAACCCATCGACCAGGGCGGCGGCGGTAAAAGTCCACGGGCCAATGGCCTTTTTCATCGGGTCGCCGGCGTCAAAGCCGTAGTCGTTCACGCTGCGCCCCCAGGCATAGCCCTTATAAAACAGCCCGGAGCCGACCGTGCCGCTATTGCCGGAGAAGGTGGGATAGTAAAAGTAGTTGCCGGTATTCTGCCAGTTGGGATGCAGCGTCAAGGTCATGGTGCGCCCCTGGACGTACTCCACGTGCCCGTCGAGGAAGCTGCAGATCGCGCCACCCGCGTGGCGGGCGATGAGGTCAACATCGGGTTTGGTGAAGGTGTAGGGGAGGAGATTGCTCGCGGCGGCGGCGGACGCGTCGCTGGCGACCACCATATAGGACGGCGAGACAAAATTGGCCAGCGCCTGGTCGAGGAGCGAGGCATTGAAGGCATAGTCCGGCGTCATGGCGTTGCCGCGCAGCTCGCTGCTCGGGCAGTCATACACCTTGTCCGCGATGCCCAGCCGGGCATTCCATAGTGTGCCTGCCGCCGGGGTGGGCAACAGTTTCTCCTCGTTTTCCTGCGTGAACATCGCTAGCGCCAGCCCGATTTGCTTCTGATTGCTGATGCACTGGGTCTGCCGCGCCTTTTCGCGCGCCTTGCCGAAGACAGGAAAGAGAATCGCCGCCAATATGGCAATAATAGCGATAACAACGAGCAGCTCGATTAACGTGAATCCCTGACGGGATCTGGCCGGTTGGCCACAAAAAGTGTCACCCAAAATAAGTTCCTCCGAAGTAGATTTGCATGCGGTATCGACATCGTGTATTCTCGCTTCGTCGGCCTGTTACGTCAAGCGAGCAATTGCCGTTTTCCTTCTGTTACATGTAACAAAACAACCGTCGTCCGTCGCAGCAGCGCAGCGGGGTGTAGAGCGCCATGCCTCCCAGTAGTCAATACTTCCGTTGTCGGGGGTCGCCTGCAGGGTTGCGATGTGTTATTAGCGCCTGGGTTGTAGCAGAGACGGTGGAGCGCCAGCATTGTTTGGAACAGGGCCATGGCCCAATGCCATGCAAATAAGCCAATGTCTTCTGGCCAGCGAAACGCTCTTTCCTCCGCAGTCCCGCACCGGGTGTGCCGATTGCCCCATGGCGGAAACTCGGAAGATAAACCTGTTGCGGATAGTCACCGTTTGGAACAGGGCGCGAGCCCGGCCGTCTCTTTCATGTCCAAGAACAGCCGGGCTCGCGCCCTGTTCCAAACGGTGACTATAATTCCGACGCATGGCGGTGGTTGCGACTTTGTCGCCAAACCGACCGTGCGTATTTGCATGGCATTGGGAGGCTATCCCAGGGCTGGACACCACAGCCGCTACGGGGATGCACGCGAACTGTGGTGCGTGTTTCTCGTACAGACTGGCCAATTCGCTACGTTGCCGCGCCGAGGCACTGGCGCAGCCGCTGCCAGTGGTAGGCGAGATGCACGGGGGCGCGGCGGGCGAGATGGGTGGCGTGTTCGAGCCGGGGGACGATGGCCTCCGCCACTGCTGAGCGGTAGGTGGCAAGCTGCCATTGGGGGCGACTCACGCCGCCGATTTCCAATTTGTACCACGTGGCGCCACTCCCCAACTGCAACGTGGCCACCCCCTGCGCGCGAAGATGTCGTATCGCGCGCAACAGCACGATGATGCCCGGACTATGCCGGTGTGAAAGCGCATGGAGATCGCGTCCGGAGAATTGAAAATACGCGGAGCGCTGTCCCGGCTCGCATAAGGTGGTCATGGCCGCCACCGTGCGTCCGTCAATTTGCAAGGCGTGTACCGCCGCACGACCCTGCACGAGCAAGGTGTGCATGCCCTGGGTGAAAAACTCGACCATGCGCGGGTCGTCGAACACGCACCCGCCTACCTGCTGATGCCAATGTTGTCGATACAAGTGTACGAGCATGGCCAGGGGCTCCGCTGCCGACGAGGGGTCGGTGAGGGTCGTCAACTGAAAATCCGCATACTCTTGTTGCAAGCGGGCTTCGGCACGGCGCACGTGGCTGCGCGCATTGGCATGCAAGCCGGCCATATACGCCTCTTCGCTGTCCCCCAGGGCCAGTTCAACGCCGGCCAGCGTCGGGGTTTGCGTCGTGGCAATGCCGGCCAGCCGCGCGGCGTGAAACGGCCCGATGTCCTTGGCGCTGTTGCTGCGTCCCAGCAGTAACTGCCCAATCCCAGCCTGCCGCTGCCATCGTCCAATCGCCTGCCAGGCTGCCGCTTCCTGCCCGGATGCGAGCACCACCGGCGGAAAATCCTGCACCAGATAATCGAGGATCGACCAGCTCCAGGGCGAACGCTGCACCATCGGCAACACGGCAATGGGGCGATCACCTTGTTGCACCAGGAGAATCCGCCACCCTGCGCGTGGCCAAATGGTACGCCCTATTTCCCAGGCGGCCGGGTGCTGTGTCGGCAGTACATCGGATCGCTGGCTCAGCAGGCCCGTCCATGCCCGGCGCATCGCCGGATCAAGTTCCTGCTCCCAGGGCACCCAAATAAATTGCATTTCGTCCTGCAGTAGTACGGTCATCTCCCCTCCTCCATCAACGTGAGGTCGGATACCTTACATAATCGTTGGCACACAAACAGCAAGCAGTCCAATAAATCAGTACCAGCAGGCCTGCGTGTGCTTACCGTTGTGTGCAGGCTACCCGCATCGTCTGCTGCCGACAGAATCTTTTGTGTCGCACATCTCACAAAGCATAAACTATCGCACGACCTTTCGCCTTTGCTGAAAATAGTTCGCAATCCCTGAAGGTGCCTTTTGCTTGTTAGCGGTTGCGGATTGATCCTGCGCTGCATGTCGTGAAACATCACGTTGCCCACCTAATTTTCGGCGAACAGGTGGTCGGTATCCATAATTGAGCCACCGCTGCAGAACATGGAGACTCTACCGAAGCTGCGCTATGCGTGCCGGCGAGATCGGGGCATACCCTGCCGCTTGATGCAGGGCTGCGATTATCCGGTAACTCCCCTATCAAAATATAGCTAATATAGTATAGGCAAGCCAGCAGTTGAATTGCAGGAATTCCGCTCCAACAGCAGAACTGATAACATAATTCAGACAGTTTTCCCCCAGGCTCGTCATGTCGCTGCTGATGCCGATCAGGCGCTATTGTTCAAATATTTTGTATTTGCGAAATCGTGCCAGGAGGTCACTACATGCCCCAACATCCGATCGCCAATGATAGTAGTTCTCCCCGTGGGCACACTGCGGCGTTGCTGGAGCATATGTCGGATGCCTACCTGCTCCTCGATGACCAGGGCATTATCCATACCGCCAATCCCCAGGCGGCGCAACTGTTTCAGCGACCAGTCGCCGAATTGGTCGGCGCGCGGATCGGCGACATACTGCCGGCAGAGATCGCGGAAGCATGCACGGTGTTTTGCCAAGCGGACGCGACGGCGCACCAGCGTTTTTCATTTCACTGTACACCGGAGCGACAGCCCGCGTGTTGGGAGGTACGGCGGCAGGTGGAGGCGCAGCATCTCCGCGCGATATTTATCCGGGACGTCACGGCTATGCAACAACTGCACGATGAGTTGCAGGGGGTTCGGCAGAGTTTGCGCATGCTGCTCTCCGCAGGATTTGCGGCGATGCTGCTGGTTGAGGACGCGGAAATTCGTGAAGTCAACGCCGCCTGCGCCACGCTCTTTGAGCAAACGCCTGACGAACTGGTCGGCCGGCCGTTTGCCGATTTGGTCATCCCCGAAGACCGTGACATCCTCCTCTGCCATCTCACCTCGGGTCACCCAGGGGCAGCGACGTGTCACGCCTACCGACGCGACGGCAGCTTATTTCTCGCCGAAGTGTGCTTGACCGACTTCACGTTGCACGGTCAGCGCATCCAACTGGTGACGGTGCATGATAAGACCGTCAACGAAGCCACAGATTTGCTGGTGGACCATCGTTTTAACGAGCTGGAATATCTGTCACAAACCGCACTGCGTTTTCTCGAAAAGATGACGACCGATGATATGTATCATTTCATCGGTGAACAAATCCTGCAGTTAGCGGGAACCGCCATCATTATGGTGCATACCTATGATCCCCGCGTGGGTGAGATGGTCGTCCAGAGTGTGCATGCTGCGCCACACGACATGGCCGCCATGGAGGTCGCGCTCGGCCGCTCACTCGTCGGGAGCGCGTTGCCGGTCTCCCCACCGCTGATCGAGCGGATCATGGCGGGTGACTGTGCGGATACCCCTGATGCCTTGCACCCCTTCTCCGGCGGAGCGCGCTCTCCGCAGTGCTGTCACGACATCGAGCAACAACTCAATATTCGCGCCCTGCATTTTTTCCCGCTCTCCACGCATGAGGAATTACTCGGCGCATTAGTCATCGCCATGGTGGGACAGATCACGCCGCAGCACCCGCGCTTGATTACCGCATTTGTGAACCAAGCGGGCATTGCCGTGCAACGTCACCGCGTGGAGGCCGATCTCGACCGTGAGCGGGCCTATCTTTCGACAGCCATTGACATGCTGCCGATACCGTTGACGTTCATTACGCCGGATGCGCATTACGAACGGCGGAACCGGGCCATGCAAGCGCTCCTCGATCGGTTTCATATTCAGCATGAACTCGGGTGGAACTACCTGGACCCGAACACCCGTGTCCCGATCAAACAGCTGCAGAATCCCTTGCATCGCGCATTCCAGGGCGAAGTGACCAATGGCAAAGAGTTGATCTTGGCCACTAACAGCGCTGAAGAATTGCCCGTCATGGTTTATTGCGCCCCCGTGTGCTTGGAGCAGACGGTACTGGCCGCCGTGTGTGCCATCGAGGATATCTCTGCGCTCAAGGAGGCCGATCGGGTCAAGGATGAATTTCTCACCGTGCTGTCGCATGAATTAAAAACTCCCCTCACCTGTATTCTAGGTTGGTCTGAAGTCGCACAGCTTCATAAGGAACCAGCCATTGTCGATCAAGCCTTCAAAGTGGTTTACCGTAATGCACGCCGCCAGCAAGTGTTAATCAATGAATTGCTCGACATTTCACGGATTATTTATCGCAAATTATATATCGCCTTAGTACCGCTCGATCTACGCAATCAAGTGCTGCTGGCGGTGGAGAATATCCAGCAAGAGGCGATCCGTCGTCAGATTGCAGTAAACATCACTGCCCCGTTGCCCTCGTTGCCGATATCTGCCGATGCCACACGGATTCAGCAATGTCTCGGGAATTTGCTGCATAACAGCCTCAAATTCACCCC
This sequence comes from Armatimonadota bacterium, assembly GCA_036504255.1. Classification (GTDB taxonomy): domain Bacteria; phylum Armatimonadota; class Hebobacteria; order CAIYQO01; family CAIYQO01; genus DASXVL01. Next base: position 5,254 of record DASXVL010000142.1, read on the forward strand.
GGCCGGGGGCACGATCGCTATTACATGCACGGCGGAAGGGCCATTCGCCGTGCTGTCGATAAGCGATACCGGGTGCGGGATCCCGGCAGAGCTGTTGGGTCAATTATTTCGCCCTTTTACCCAGGGCATGCGCAATGAAACGGAAGGGGGGCTGGGGCTGGGGTTAGCGCTGGTCAAAGGGATTATCGCACTGCATAACGGAGAAATCTCCGTCTCGTCCGCCGGCAGCGGGCTGGGCAGTACGTTTACCATCCGGCTCCCACTCTCCACGGCGGAACCGTCACGCGCCCTGCCTGTGTGACCGCCCCGTGCTACGCACCAATACGCGGTGTTGGCCTGCGCGCGCATCGCGCCAATGATACCAGCCGTATCAAATCCTGCTCCCAAACAGTTTGTCCCTTGACGTTCGCCTTGTCGGACAGTATGCTAATCAAGCGCTATTTCCTTTATGTTAAGCAAGCCTTTGTCGCGACCAGTGCACATACCGCATTTTTTGTTATCAATTTTCTATGTATCGGGAACACCAGTATTTTCATGATTTAGTACGTTTTCTTACTGAACAACGTTGGTTGCATTATCTTCTGCTGGCGTTGGGCATGACTTTTCTCGCCTTTTGTTGCCACCGGCAGCATTGGCGCTGGGCGAATGCCCTGGATAACCTGGTCTTGGATACCAGCTTCCGGCTCCGCCCACCGCACACGCCCGCCGAAGTCGCTACCTCTCTCCCCTCCACGCGTGACATCGTCATGATCGAGCTTCCCCATCCGATACCACGCCATGTCCTCGCGCGATTGCCCTTGCTCCTCCGCCAAGCGAAAGCGGTGGCCCTTGATTTAATGCTGGTCGATCAGGACCTGGAGTTGAATGACAACGAACGTGCCTGGTATAGCGCGGAACAACGCGGGTGGCGACGTGACACGGAGGCGTTGGCGGCGGCGTGCAAACAATCCGGCAACGTGGTGATCGGGGCCTGGGCGGATGAAGCATGGCGTGAGTCACCCCGCGCGCCCCATTCCTTCATGCGTAGCCGAATCTGGACCTTACCGAATGCCCAACTGTGGCAGAGCGCCCGCTATCATGCGCACCTACTCGTGCAACCTGACCCGCAGGATCATATCGTCCGGCAGGTACCATTATTTCAAACGCTCCCCACTGCCCCGGGGATGGCGACCACAACACGGCGGACGCCCTGCCTGGGCCTGGCGCTGGCAGCGGCCGCGCGCAATATTTCGCCGGCAGCGCTTGACGTCCTCCTCCGCGATCTCTCGCCGCGCGGCGGAGTGCTCCGGCTGGGAGATCTCGCCATTCCGTATGATGAAGATGGGCTGCTGACCATCAACTATGTTGGCGACCGGCAGTGTTTCGAGTATGGCACGAATCGGGTGGTGTATGACCGTGTCTTACGCCTCTACCAGCCCAGTGATTTCGCCGGCAAGCTCGTCGTCATCGGCAGTTCCGATTTTACCAGCAAGGATTGTTATCCGACACCATACGGCATGATGACCGGCATGCAGATTCATGCCAATGTCGTCTCGACCCTGTTAGCCGCACCACGAAACGACGCCAAGCCCTCATTGTCGCTCATCGTCTGGCTGGCATTTTTGTGCAGTTTGCTCCCCATTCTCCCCTTGCTCCGCTGGCCGTTATGGAGCAGTTTCCTTGTCGCCCTGACGGAAAGTCTCGCGGTCATCTTCATCGCGGCCTACTGGATCGCCGCTTCACGCACCATGTTCGCGGCCAGCATACCGATTTTCGCCATTATCCTGACCTATAACGCCGTCGCCTTGTACGAGTTTAGCCGGATACGTTTCACCCTTTCGCAATTCATCGGCGTGCGCATGATGCAGCGGACGCTGCAGCGGTTGACCCGGCTCCGCCTTGGCGGCGGACGTGTCGAAGAAGCCAGCGCGCTCTTCTGCGATTTACGCGGGTATACCGCCTTCTCGGCGGCGCTTCCGCCCGAAACGGTGACGGAGCTACTCAATGCCTACACTGAGATGGTGGTCACCATTGTCGAACGCTTCCAGGGGCGCCCGATTGATTTTACCGGCGATGGGGTGTTCGTGCTCTTTGAACAATCATTGGCCGGCCGCCATTTCCCGCGACAGGCGGTACGTGCCGCGCTGGAAATCCATGCCGCGTTTACCCGTATGCAGTCCGGCTGGCAGGCGCAGGGGTTGCCTGCCATCGGCATCGGCGTGGCGGTACATACCGGGCGCATGATGATCGGCGTCCTCGGGGCAGAGCATTTCCTCAAGATGGGCGCTGTCGGCGATGTGGTCAATATCGCCGCGCGCGTGCAGGGGCTGTCGCGACAATGCGGCCATGACGTACTCATCACCCGAGAGACCTACGGCTATGTCTCATCAGACATTCCGGCAACATATTGCGGCGCGTTCACCATTGCGGGGTACCGGCAGCCCATTGCGATTTATGGCCTGGGCGACGCGCCTGACGACTGTACGCCGCGAGGAACCCCCCGTTGCGCCACACCCGAGACTCACATGTCACAGCACCCTGCCACTCCGCATCAGATCTCGCACCGACAGGAGCTGTTTCCCTAGGCAACGACACCCACATCTGAAAGGTATTTACTATGCACGGCATTCATGCGCAGACATTGCTGCAACGCTCTCACCTCTGGGGACGGGCGATTATTTCGCTGGTCGTATTATTCGTATTGAGCACGAATATGCGCCCTGTCCATGCGTTACCCGTTGGCGGCATCGTCAACCTCAAGCCGCAAGTCCAGGTTCATGCGGAAAAACAAAAGGGATGGACGGTCGCCGGCGAGCGCTTTGCGCTGGGCTATGGTGATTGCATCCGCACGGATAAGGGCGGGAAAGCGGACGTCTTGTTCAATAATGGTACGGAAATCATTATGCGGAGCAACACCCAGATCCAAATTGTCGCCCCCGCATCCGCGGATAAGCCACTGGTGGTCCGCGTCTTCGGCGCCCTCTCGGAAATTTTTGTCCGCGCGAAAGGCAACACGGAAATCCGCACCGAGGCGAGCAACGCGGCAGTACGTGGTACGGAGTTCCTCATTCGCCTGCCCGCTCCCGACTGCACGACGCTCACCGTCATTACGGGTGTGGTCGATTTCTCGAACGCGAAAGGCCTGGTGACCGTGCGCGCGGCGCAACAGAGTACGGCACGCGTGGGTGAACGGCCCAGCCCGCCCACGACGGTCGATGTCACCGGCTTAATAGCCTGGACGGCG
>DASXVL010000143.1:0-5734 GCA_036504255.1 Armatimonadota bacterium
GGTGGATGAGGCGGTGGCTCGCCTCGATGATATGCTCAATGATAAAAAAGGTCCGGCGCTGGTCAGTAAAGAGCAGATCCGCGCGCGCTTACTCCCCGGAGGGGCGCCTGGCGAGCTGGCCGTGAAAATGTCGAAGGGACAACCGGATTTCATTATTTCCCGCCGCCTTTTTGCTAAGCCGATTGCGGGTGTCATGTACGGCCTCCCCGGTGTTGGACTCACCCAAGAGCCGCGCCGGCATTACCCGTATGGCGCCATGGCCTCCGCGACGCTGGGCTGGGTTGGCGACGTCCGTGTGCACCCGAGCGGGGTGTTTGGGCTGGAATTATCGGAAGAGAAGCTGCTGCGCGGGGTCGATGGCCGTGAAGTGAAAGAGATTGACGCGCGTCGTCGCACGATCCCAGAACGCAGTACACGCACCGAGCCGCAAGATGGTCTGGACCTCATGCTGACCATCGATCTGAATATCCAGCAAGCCGCGGAAGAGGAACTCGCGAAAGCGGTACAATCCTCTCACGCGCTGCAGGGACAGTGCATCGTCATGGACCCGAAGACGGGCGAAATTCTGGCGATAGCTACCTACCCCACCTGGGATGCGAACGCGCCGGGGAAGAGTCCGGTGCCCTTGCTCAATCCCGCGATCAGCAACTTCTACGAGCCGGGTTCGACGTTTAAAATTGTGCCAGTCATCGGCGCCTTGGAAGAAAAGCTCGTGCGTGATGGCCAGCAAGTGACCTACTGTAGTGGCACGATGCCTATCGGACGTCGCGCCATCCATGAGGCGCATCATGCGCACGGGGCAGTGGATTGTGGACGCCTGCTGGAGCAATCCTGCAATTTGGGCGCCGCGACACTGGCGTTAAAGTTAGGGCCGACCAAATTCCTGCACTGGTGCGAAGCGCTCGGGTACGGCGCAAAAACAGGCATCGAGTTGGAGAATGAGTCACCTGGATCACTCAATCGGCGTAACATCGAGGCGAAGATTACCCTGGCGAATATGGGGTTCGGTCAAAGCCTGGCCGTCACGCCCTTGCAAATGGTCGCCGCGTACTCCGCCGTCGCGAACGGTGGTGAGTGGATACAGCCGCATCTGATTAAAAGCCGGCAAAATACCGATCGCACGACGTGGACCGCGTTCACCGCCCCGCGTCGTCGCGTCTGTGCGCCGGAAACCGCCGCGTTATTACGCAAGTATTTGGAACGGGTGGTCGCGCAGGGCACCGGTACGGCCGCCGCGGTCTCCGGCTATCGTGTGGGTGGTAAAACCGGCACCGCGCAAAAGCCGCCCTATTATGCCCGCAAATACATCGGCTCGTTTATCGGGGTTATGCCGATGGACAACCCACGGCTGGCTATTATCGCAGTCATCGACGAGCCAAAAACATCCATTTACGGCGGCGTTGTGGCGGGGCCGGTGGTGGCCGGTGTCGGTCAGCGGGCGCTCCAGTATCTCAGTATTCCGCCGACGCTCCCCGTCAAAGCGGCAAAAAAGACGACGCCCTAGCAACCGACTTTATCCGCGAGCTGCTAGTCAACCGCATTATTTTCTTGCGACGTGTCGCAGGTAATGCACATTAACTGGCGTCTGCGCCAGACGAGGGGTTTGTGTTGTGAGCCGTCCGGCTACAAACACCGGTGAGCGCGTGCTGCACACCGAGCCACGCGATGATGATTGCTTGCGAACAACTGGTGGCAAAGATGGAGTTACCGTCTATCCACACACACGGCGAGGTGCATGCGAGGACGCTCCAGACACTATTCACGCACCTGGCGACTGTCTACGGGGCTTCTGTAGGCCGTGACGCGGCACGTCGGCACCTGCGGGCCATTGCCCAGATTATGGCGCCGACGCTGGAAGAACGCTACATGGCCAGGCTCCATGGCGGCACGTCGCTGTCGCAACAGGAATTCTTTTGCCTCCTCCCCCTGGTGGCGCAGGAATTTTCCGTCACCCTGTGCGTGCACCCGGCGCATGCACAGGGCACCCTCATTTCGCTGGAGCGGTGTCCGTGTGAAGAGATTTTCGACGAGACACCCGGGCTGTGCTATGTCATCTCCTGTATCATCGGCATCCTGGCTGCGCAGAATTGGGGCGCGGCCTGGGTGTGTCATGAAGAGGGCATGACGGGGAGTGAGCTCACCTTTGGGTTGCGCCTCACTTGCGACCCATCGCCGACCGTGCTCCCGGCGCGGGGCGAACTCTTCCTGCGCGAGGAGGACAAGAGTGCCGTCGCGCGTGACACCGTCCCCGCTGAGCCCGCATCGGCGACTCCCTGGGACTATGAATCGCTCTATCACCACCAGGTGGCGTTGACCACGCGCCTGGAGCAAATGCTGGCGATGGAACGGGCCGCGGCGGAACAACTCCGTTCCTTCAACCGCCTGAAGCATGATTTTCTCTCCAATGTGTCCCATGAATTCCGCACGCCGATCACGGCGATTCAGGGGTATCTGACGCTGCTGGGACAGCGTGCGCTCGGCCCACTGGAAGCGGACCAGCAGGAAGCCATCGAAATCGCGCAGCGCAACATCGATCGCTTGAGTCGCCTGGTGAGCGATGTCTTGGATTTCTCCTCTCTCGTGCGTGGGCAGTGCCAACTGGCGCGCGAAGTCGTCGACATGGCGGAGGTGGTCGATGCCGCGTTGCTGTGCGTCGCTGAAGTCATGCAACGGAAGGGCATCCAAGTGCAGCGCACGGTGGCGGACGCGCTGGGCCAGGTCAACGGCGATCGGGAAAAGCTGCAGCAATGCCTTGCCCATCTGCTGGAGAACGCCATTAAATTCAGCGAGCCTGAGCAAGAGATTTTGCTGACGGCATACAGCACGACCATGCAGGTTTGTGTCGAGGTGACGGATGCCGGCATTGGGATGACCCCCGAACAGCTTCGCCAGGTGTTTACCCCCTTCGTGCAGGGCGAATCCGGCCTCTCGCGCCGCTATGGCGGGCTGGGCATGGGCCTCTCCTTGATTCAAAATGTCCTGGCGTTGCATGACGGCGAAATTCGTATTTTCAGCGAGCCGGGTCAGGGTACGTGCGTGCGCGTCACGCTGCCGCGTTCAGACGAGCCCGCGTCACGCCCTGCACCGAAAAAAGGACTCCCGCCTGCGGAAGCGGAATACCCCAACACATGACCATGCGAACAGAACATGACCTGCTGGGGACGCGTGAAGTGCCCGCAGAGGTTTATTATGGCATTCATACGCTGCGCGCGGTGGAGAATTTCCCCTTGCTTGGACAACCGCTGCACGCCGAGTTAATCGGCGCATTGGCCCAGGTGAAGGCCGCCTGTGCGCGTGCCAATCTCCGCACCGGGAAGCTCGACGCGTCCAGCGCCCAGGCGATCATTCAGGCCGCCGAGGAGGTGGCCGCCGGCGCCTTGCGCGCGCAATTTCCCGTCGATGCCTTGCAAGGGGGGGCCGGTACCAGCGCCAACATGAACATGAATGAGGTGCTGGCCAACCGCGCGCTGGAAATTCTCGGTGAAGCGAAGGGGCAGTACACGCGCATCGACCCCCTCGATACGGTGAACCTGGAGCAATCGACCAACGATGTCTTCCCCACCGCCGTGCGCGTGGCGGCATTATCGCTGCTGCTGCCGGTCATCGAGGACTTTGCGCAGTTGCAGGCCGCCTTGCAGGAAAAGGAAGCGCAGTACGCGGCGACGATCGCCCTCGGACGGACGGAAATGCAGGATGCCGTCCCCATCACCGTCGGGCAGCGCTTCGCCGCCTGGGCGCAGGCGATCCAGCGCGATTGGTGGCGGCTGCACGTGGTGGAAGAAAAGCTGCGCCAGGTGAATCTGGGCGGGACCGCCGTGGGCACCGGACTGAACGCCGACCGCAAATATATCTATGCCGTCGTCGATTACCTACGCCAGGCGACCGGCTTGAACCTGGCGCGCGCGGAGAACACCATCGACCTGACGCAGAATGCCGATGTCTTCGTGGAGGTCTCCGGATTACTGAAAGCGGCGGCGGTGAACCTGGCGAAGATCGCCGCTGACCTGCGTCTGCTCTCCGCCGGCCCTCGCGCGGGCATCGCCGAGATCCGCCTGCCGGAGTTGCAGGCCGGTTCCTCCATCATGCCGGGGAAGGTCAACCCGGTCATCCCCGAGGCGCTCACCCAAGTGGCCTATCAGGTGATGGCCAACGACACAGCCATCACGCTGGCCGCGCAGGCCGGGCAGCTCGAATTGAACGCGTTCCTGCCGCTCATCGCGCATAACTTGCTGCAATCGCTCGATCTGCTGCATCACGGCGTGCAGGCCTTCATCACGCGCTGCCTGGACGGGCTCGTCGTCGATGAAGCGCGCAGCCGCGCTTGGCTGGAGCAGAGTTTCGCCCTTGCCACCGCCGTTGCCCCCTACCTGGGCTATGGATTGGCCAGCGAGGTGGCGCGCACGGCGGGCGTGCGCGGCGTCACGGTGCGCGAGGTGCTGCTGGAGCGCAACTTGTTCACCCCGGAGGAGCTGGCGCAGATTACCGCGGCCTACGAACTGACCACCCCCGGCATGGCTGGGGAGAAGACGGTGGAAAGGCGAATACGGGGATAACTCGCCAAGCGTGGCGAAAACCGGTACAATACGCGAGTAATATGTTTGTTCGCGTCATTGTCCGATTTGCCATCCCGTTGCTCCTTGTTATGCTGTGCTGCCCAGTGCAGGCTGGTCGCGTGCGCGTCATGGTCAGCGCCTACCACAGCAACCACCGCACCGCCACCGGCACCCGCCCACATGCCAGAACCTGCGCGGGTCCGCGCAAATGGTTGGGCTGTTATGTGAAAATCCCCGGCATGGGGACCTATAAAGTCACCGATACCTGCCGCCGCGGCCTCGACCTCTGGCTGCCCAGCCGCCAAGCCTGTCATCGCTTCGGACGGCGCCGCCTGCTCGTCTCGGTGGAACGCCCCGGAGCGCGACATGCTGCACGGCGCGCCCACCATGTCACGCGGAAACCACGTGCCGTGCACAAGCCCCGCGTGCTTCACGTGAAACATTCCGTCACTCGGAAACACCACGCGCCACCGCCACATGCGCGGAAGAAGCACCGCCGGACTCGCTGAAAAGGAAGCGGGCGTTGTGGCGCATTGGAACGCATGGAAGTGTTCTTCTTTATAGAGGTGACCCGGGGATAATATTTTCCTCCAGGCTCACCGCTATAGTAAAGGAGAAATATATGCCCTTCACGAGAGGGTCATGATGCTTTGGCGGTCGGTGCTCGTCCATTTGAGTTGGGCTACGAAGCCGTCGGGAGAAAGCCACTAATGGCTGAGCTAGCTGATGTGTGCCATCCAAGGCATATTCGACGGACTTGTCCCCAATAAGTTCCCGCAAGGCGTATCATTTGTCTTACGACTGCGGTGCCATCTTTCCATCGTCCAACACCTCATCGCTGTACATCAACGCCTCAAGACGCTTCTCCGCTTGCTCCTTACGCTGTATCAGGAGGGTGAGCCGTCGCATGGCAATGACGAAGAGGATGCTGACTACTATCCCCACTGGTAAAAGCGCCGTGCGCACTGGGCTGGACAGCCTGTTGAGTATGGCAGGATGGAAGATGGCGTTGGCAACGAGCAACAGCGGCAATCCCACTGCCAATATGCCAACCAGCAACCGACGGGTTTTCATCGCGCTCACCGGACGGACAGGAAACCAACGAGGAAGCGAGGACCAAATTCCAACAGCCGCGAATAGAAGCCAGATGTCGGTATCGCCACTGAGACTGGATTGCTTCA
>DASXVL010000144.1:0-6011 GCA_036504255.1 Armatimonadota bacterium
TCTGCCCTGCGGGCAGGCCATCCTTCCACACCGTGCTGCTGGTACTGCCGGATGGCAAGGCCAGGCAGCCCAATGATGTCTCCAGACATGGACGAGGGCGTTGCCTTCCTTTCGGCGGTACCATGACCCCCCTACACTTTCGAGGATCAGCCCGGCGGGCAAATCGCGCCCGCAAACCTGCGCGTCTCCCTTGACAGCGCCTTCTTTGTATTGTAAATTAATTATACGCATAACAAATACTATATGGAGTACGCAGCAATGATTCCTCGCGCGGAATATCCTCGCCCGCAATTGGTGCGGGAGGCGTGGGCCAACTTGAATGGCTCGTGGCAATTTTGCCTCGATCAGGGGCGCAGCGGGCGCGCGCGCGGCCTGCCCACAGCGGCGGCTCTCGACGGCACGATTCTAGTGCCCTTCTGCCCGGAAAGCCGCCTCTCCGGCGTGGGCTACACCGACTTCATGTCCGCCGTGTGGTACCGGCGCACGGTGACGCTGCCGGCGGCGTGGGCGGGGACGCGCGTGCTGCTGCACTTCGGCGCGGTGGATTTTGCCACAGAAGTGTGGGTGAACGGGCAATCGGTAGGCACGCATCGCGGCGGTTACAGCTCCTTCAGCTTCGAGATCACCACGGCGTTGCAGGCGGGGGAGAACGTCATCACCGTCTGCGCCGAGGACGACACGCGCTCGCCGCTGCAGGCGCGCGGCAAGCAGTCGGAGGAGTATGCCTCGCACGGCTGCGACTACACGCGCACCACCGGCATCTGGCAGACGGTGTGGTTGGAAGCGGTGCCCGCGACCTATATCGCCAAGTTGAAACTGACGCCCGACCTGGCCAACGGGCAGGTGCACATCGCCGCGGTGCTCGATGGCGCGGCGGCGGACGGGTTGACGCTGACCGCCATGGCGACCTTCGACGGCGTGGCCGTCGGCACGGCGACAGTGCGGACGCAGGCGGGCGTGACGCTGCTCACCCTCACCGTGGACCCCGCGCAGGTGCACGCCTGGGCGCCGGGGCATCCGGCGCTCTACGACCTCCAACTCACGCTGTGCGATGACGCGCGGGTGCTGGATGCCGTGCAGAGCTATTTTGGCCTGCGCACGATTACCCTGGCCCCGCCGGCGATCCTGCTCAACGGCATGCCGGTCTTCCAGCGCCTCATTCTCGACCAGGGGTTTTATCCTGACGGCATCTACACCGCGCCCAGCGACGATGAACTGCGCGCGGACATCGAGCGTTCGCTGGCCATGGGCTTCAACGGCGCGCGCCTGCACCAAAAAGTTTTCGAAGCACGCTTTCTCTACTGGGCGGACAAACTCGGTTATCTGGTGTGGGGCGAGATGGGGAGCTGGGGATTGGACCACGGCCACGGCGACGCGCAGCGCAATTTTCTCGCGGAATGGATGGAGATCGTCGAGCGCGACGTGAACCACCCGGCGCTCGTCGGCTGGTGCCCGTTCAATGAGACGTGGGGTGGCATCTACCCCGACCTGTTGCAGCTCACCTACCGGCTGACCAAGCAGTACGACCCGACGCGCCCGGTCATCGACACCAGCGGCAACTATCACGTCGGCCTCACCGATGTCTATGATGCGCACGACTACGATCAAAATCCGGCCACCTTCGCCGCGCGCCATCAGCCCTTTGCCGAGGGTGGGGCGCCGCACGACTTCTTCCCGGGCAAAGACGCGCCTTACGCCGGGCAACCCTACTTCATCAGCGAGTACGGCGGCATCTGGTGGAACCCGGCGCAGACGGACGAAAACGCCTGGGGCTACGGCAATCGCCCGCAGAGCGAGGACGAGTTCCTCGCGCGCTACCGCGGGCTGACGGAAGCGCTGCTGGGCAACCCACGCATGTGCGGTTTTTGCTATACGCAACTCACCGATGTCGAACAAGAAGTCAACGGCCTCTATACTTACGACCGCCGCGCCAAGTTCGACCCGGAGATCATCCGCGCCATCAACGCGCAAGCGGCGGCGATTGAAACGGAGCGCGTATGAGCGGACGCGCCATCACCTTCAGCGGGGCGCGCGCGGTCGCGGCGGCCAAGGCGCTCGGTTCCGAAGCGCGCGCCGCCCTGCTCGATCACCTGGCACAGGGTCCACATACCGTGAGTCAGTTGGCGGCGGCGCTCGGCATCGCGCAGCCCGCCGCGACGCAGCACGTGCGCCTGCTGGCGGAGGCCGGGCTGCTCACCATCAGCAGTGGCACGGGCGAGCGCGGGGCGACGAAGATCTGTCAGCGCACCTACGATGAAATTCACCTGTGCCTCACCCCGCTGCCCACCGTCCCGGTGGCGGAGCAGACGGTGCTCTCGCTGCCGGTAGGGGCGTTTTCGCGCTGCGAGGCGCACCCCACCTGCGGGCTGGCGTCGACGGAGGCGCTCATCGGCTTCATCGACGACCCGCGCGCCTTCTATCTGGCGGAGCGCGTGCAGGCGGGCATCCTCTGGTTTGGCTGGGGCTTTGTGGAGTACGCCTTCGCCAACCCGCTGCTCGGCGGGCAGAGCGTCGAGCGTCTGGACTTCAGCGCGGAACTCTGTTCGGAAGCGCCCGACTTCGCGCAGGACTACCCGTCCGACATCGCCTTCACCATCAACGGCATTCCCGTTGGGCAGTGGACCTGCCCCGGCGACATGGGCGATCGGCGCGGCGCGCTCAACCCCGCCTGGTGGGCCATGGGCACGCAATATGGCTTTCTGAAAACCGTCAGCGTACGTGACGAGGGCACCTTCATCGACGGCACGCGCGTCTCCGCCATCACCCCGCGCGAGTTGCTCGGCGTCACGCGCCCGGCCATCAGCATCCAAATTTCCGTCGCGGAAAGCGCCCGCTATCGCGGCGGCCTCACCCTCTTCGGGCGTGGCTTCGGTAACTATCCCACCGATCCCACGTTGACCATCACCACGCGGCCGCGCGAGTAGGGGGAGGTCCCTGCAGGATGCCCAGCGCCCAGCGCAGGGGCGAGAGCGCTTCATGGTAGATGAGGCGATAGAGCAGCATGGGGATGATGAGTGAGAGGTTGAAGAGTGTCCAGGTGATGGCTGCCGGGCCGCGCGCGTTCGCCTGGGTCACCAGTCAGAGCGTGAGGTCGCGGTACAGAGCCCACCGCCTACGCCGAGCAGTCATAAGCGCTGTTGCGAAACTATTAGCAACGTTCAGAGAATTTCCATGGCGTGGAACGCCAAGCGGTCGCGCCTTACTCGACGCGCGCCACGGTCTCTTGCAACTGGAAGTCGGGCAGGGTAAGGATGGCCATGGAGGGCAGATCGAGCGTTTGCCAATAGGGGAAGGGGTCGCATTGGTTATGCGCGGCGACGAACAGGGCGATGACCGCGCCGTGGGCAATGATGACGATGGTTTCCCCGGGGTGCGCATCCACCACGCCGCGGACGGCGGTATCGAAGCGCAAGAGCGCCTCTTCCGCCGACTCCATGCCCATCACGCGCTCGTGCCAATCCTTGAAAAACATCGCCATGCGCTTGCGAAATAAGGAGGTGGATACCACGGGCAAGCCGCGCCGATCATTCTCGTGCAGCCCCTCGACCACCGTCACCGGCAATCCCAGACGCGGCGCGATCAACTCGGCGTTTTGCTGCGCTTTCCCCTCGAGACTCGACACCAGCACGGTCGGCGCAAATGCAGCCAGCGCTTCCGCCAGCGGCACGCAACGACGGCGTCCCTCTTCCGACAACGGCCAGCTTTCCCGCGGCACGTCGGGGTCCACGGTCACCAATGAATGCTTCACAAGAATTAGATGCGCCATAGCTATTTCAATTTCACGCTTGGCGGGCGATCTCCTGCTTACCCCACAAGTTAATCGCCCGCTGTTCGTTACGCAGGAGACGTTGAGCGCCGCTTTCGCGCGAGATTCCATGGGCGGAATGGCATGTCCACAGGCCGAGATATGCTACCAGCGCACGCCCGGTTTGGAACTCATATAAAGCACCCGGTTTCAGTCACGACGCGACCGTTTTGCGCTTGACCCTGACCGGAATGGTAGTCACCGTTTGGAACAGGGCTCGTGCCCAGTTCCAAACGGTGACTACCCGCACAAGGCATCCCCTGTATGCTGTCAGCGCGCACCCGGCGCTCCCGGCTAGGCGTGCGGCGGCAGGTCGATGAGGATGAAGCTGGCGACTTCGTGGGCGAGCAAGTAGAGCCGGTCCATGTCGCAAATGCGCGCCTGATCGTGGGGGGTGAGGCGTTCGCCGTTGAGCAGCAGGTCGCCGGAGGTGAGGTAGAGAAAGACGTAGCGGCCTTCGGCGACGGGGTATTCCAGCGTATGGCCGCGTTCCAGGTCGGCGCGATAGAGCGTGGCGTTGCTGTGCAGGGTCACGACGCCAGGGAGGGCGTCGCCGGAGGCGAGTGGGCAGAGGCTGTTCTTCCACGCCGCGGGGGCGAAGCGGCGCTGGTCATAGGACGGGGGCAGCCCGGCGGTGTGCGGGAAGAGCCAGATCTGATAGAAATGCACGGGCACGTCGCCCTCATTCATTTCGGAGTGCGTCACGCCGACGCCGGCGGACATGCGCTGCACCTCACCCGCACTGATCGTCGCCTGGTTGCCCAGGCTGTCGCGGTGCGTGATGGCGCCGCTGAGCGGGATGGTGACGATCTCCATCTCACGGTGCGGATGGGTGGGGAAGCCGGCGCCCGGCTGCACGATATCGTCGTTGAAGACGCGCAGCGCGCCGAAGCGCACGTTGTCCGGATCAATGTAATCGTCAAACGAGAAGAGCCAACTCGTTTTGAGCCACCCCTGGTCGGTGGTATGCCGTTGCGCGGCGCGAATGATGTGAAACATGGTACGCACCCCCGCATCATTCTACGCGTTTTCCGCGGGCGCGATGTGCACGCCGTCACACGTCATCGAAGAGCGAGAGCTGTACGTCGCGGCATGGGGGAAGGCTCGGGAGGCGGAGCTTCATCTGCCGCCAGAGCTGCGTATGTTCCGGATCGAGTACCAGGCGGCTGCCGCGATAATACGCGAGATCGAGCAGCGAGACGAGCAACGCTTTCTGCCGGAGCGCGTTGCGTGCGATGGATTCCAACGCGCGCGCCAGCAAGGCGGGATCGCCGACATCGTGCGACGCGACCTGCGCCCAGCCTAAAATGCTGGTCAGGGGGGTGAGCAGTTCGTGCGAGAGCAACGAAAGAAATTCGTCGCGCTGCCGTTCCAGGTCTGACGCGCGCAGAAACGCCATCTGTCGGCGAACCAGTTGGCTGCCGTTATGTCTGCGACTTTTTGCGTACAATGGTGCAGAGAGCAAGCTCATAGCATTACCTTGACGTGTGCTGGCAAAATGGCTGCGATGGAAGATGGCTTACTATAGCAAAATGACCCGCGCATGGGTATGCGCGTCATGTGCAAATATCCACACATTGCATGCAAGATCTTTCGTCCTGTACGCAAAGCGGTCTTGTGTTTTTACGCCCCTCGCTCAAAAGGAGTCGCGCACCGACCCCTTGCAAAACGAGGCAAAGCGCAGCAGCATGCTTCCGACTCATTTCCCGCGCGGCAAGGGCACGTAGCCGCTGACGGCGATGAGGCGCTGGCCGTCCGGGGTGAGCAGCCAGTCGCGCAGGTGCGCCGCCGGGCTGGTGGAGTCCAGCGTCGTGCGCGTGACGGCATAGATCGGGTTGATGAGCGGTTACGTGCCGTCGGCAATGCTCGCGCTGCTGGGGAGCACGCCGTCCACGGCGAGCAGGCGAATCTTGCGGTCCGGCACCATGACGCTTTGATAATAATAGACGGTATAGCCGAGGCCATTCTTCGTCTCCGCAATGCGATTCATCACCCCTATCATTGTCGAGGCCATCATGTTCCCCAGTGTTATGGTAATGGCCTCCCCGCGCATCACCAGCGCCTCCATCAGCTCCTGGCTGCCGGAATTGCGCTCGCGAATATAGGCGAGGATTGGTTCATCCTTGCCCCCGACGGTTTTCCAGTTCGTGATCTTGCCGCTATAAATGTCACGTGCCTGGGCGTGGGTGAGCCCGGTAACGGGGTT
>DASXVL010000145.1:0-6942 GCA_036504255.1 Armatimonadota bacterium
CCCGCAAGTCGATGCCGTCCCGGCGACCGTCCGCGTCAACGCGCGAGGAGCCACGGTCGTTATCACTCAAACAAATGGGGCAAATGGTGAAGCAAGCCTTTGGCTTCTGAAAATACATCACAATCTTTGCGTACACCCGGCGCGGTGTGGAAAGAGGATTCCCCTGGCAAGGCCACGAAATGACTCAATGGTCGCTTCCACACGTACGAGATTATTTTCGCGAACTCTAGACTGGACGAAGACACACATGCACGCAGTCGCGCAGCAGGAATATCATACCGTTTCCAGGACGTCTTGGGGCATATCGCTCCTTGGGTGGCTGCTCTGCAGCCTGTTGGCCATTGTCATTTACCAGTGGGTCGAGCGACCGGACTTGCGGTGTTGGGAAGGCACGAAAACGCACGGCAGTCCTGCCGTGCGCGCGGTGGCGCTCACCTTTGATGATGGGCCGCACCCACTCTGGGCGCCGTTGCTGGCCGATACGTTGGAGCGGCATGACGCGCGCGGCACTTTTTTTCTCGTCGGGGTAGAGGCGCAACGTTACCCGGAAATGACGGCCCGCCTTGTGCGCGCGGGACATCAGGTGGGCAGTCATAGTATGACACACCCTTACCCGAACCTGACGGCGCTGCCTGCGCTACAGATCGCACGTGAGGTGCGCCAGGCGTCGCAAATCTTGCAGCAAATTGTTGGGCAGCCCGTGTATGACTTCCGTCCGCCTGGTGGCGGAGTGAATGATACGTTGATCTCCGTGCTCAAGCACGATGGGCTGCGCATGGCCTGGTGGAGCGAAAATGTCGGGGACTGGAGTTCGCCCACGCCCGAGGTGACCGCGCAACGCTTACGGCACGCCTTGCGTCCGGGGTTAGTCGTGCTCATGCATGAGCGCGAAAATAGCGTGGCGGCGCTGGAACGTTTCCTTGCCGTGCGTGGGCGGGAAGACTATACTTATACGACTTTTGCTGCTGTGGTGCGATAAGATCTTATGGCTAACCGACACAACCACCATGAACCCATCCTGACGAAACCGCTGCCGGGGCGCACGGTACCCGTCGTGGTGATCCTGTGCCTCATCGCCAGCCTGGTGCTGGGGTACCGCTATTTCTTTGGTGCGCCGACGGAGTTGCTCGGCGGCCCGCCTCCCGCCAATGAATACGCTCACTACCTCCAGGAGAAACCTCGCCCGGCTCCGGTCACGCCCCCGCCGGCCGACGTGGCTACGCCTGCCGTGACACCTCCGCTCACCGATACCTCGGCTGCGACGGCAACAACGACGGTGGCGACACCCCCTGCAGACAAACCCACGGCGCCGAAAAAGAAGAAACCCAAAGCGCCGGCACCCGCTGACGAACAGGACTAATCATGGGCGCGTCGCTCATCTGGTCGGAAGCATTCTGGCATCGCTCGACGGTGGATATTGCCCGTGGCTTGCTGGGCGCGCTGCTGCTGCGCGATCTGCCCGAGGGCCGGTTGCTGGCCCGCATCGTCGAGACGGAAGCCTACCTGCAGCATGACCCCGCGTGCCATAGCGTGCGCGACTTGCCGGGCGTGGGTCTGGTGCACCGCAAAACCGCGCGCAACGCCGCCATGTTCGGG
Organism: Armatimonadota bacterium; assembly: GCA_036504255.1. Taxonomy (GTDB): domain Bacteria; phylum Armatimonadota; class Hebobacteria; order CAIYQO01; family CAIYQO01; genus DASXVL01. Next base: position 1,597 of record DASXVL010000145.1, read on the forward strand.
CTACCGGCGCATGCCTACATCTACTTCACCTACGGCAATCACTTCATGCTCAATGTGGTGACGCAGCCGGAGGGCGTGCCGGAAGCGGTGCTGATCCGTGCGGTAGAGCCGCTTGATGGAGTAGAGGTCATGGCGAGGCTGCGTGGCTATCGCGACGCGCGCGCGTTGAGCAATGGGCCGGGGAAACTCACGCAGGCGCTGGGCATCGACGGCACGCTGAACGGGCACGATCTGCGACTGCCACCGTTGCAACTCGTCGATGGGGAACCGGTGCCTGCCGAACGCATCGTCACCACCACGCGTATCGGCATCAGCAAGGCCGTGGACTGCCCCTGGCGTTTCTACGAACGGGGCAACGCGTGGGTGTCGCGGAAATGAGAGGGATGCGGGTCCCGAGAAAAGACCGCACCCTCTTTGCCAAATGGTCTGATGGTCCCAAGACTAACGCTTCTTTTTGTCATCTGGTGTCAGGTCAGCCAAGCTAAATTGCGGTGTGAACTGTTTGGCCTCGGCAATGACGGGCTCGGGATTAAAGTAAAGGATCTTGCCGGCTTGAGTGCGTACGCGGGCCACATAGCAGATCGAGGCAAAGTACTCAGTCGGGGTATCGTTTTCCACAACCCAGTCTGCATTCAGTTCATGCCGCCCCCGTGGCAAATCCACGATAGCCATATGCGATAATGATTGTATCTTCTCACCCCATACATTGAACAAGACAAAACACACTTGAATTGCGACTATCGGTTCGGTAACCTCCACTTCATACTTAGCGGCATAACGAAAATCCCTTACATACGGTGTCAGTGTTATTCCTGCCGTGTTCACAATATCGACAGGGAAAATTTTGTCATGTATGGTAACCCATTGACGTGCTAATTTTGAGCCTTCGTTGACCTTCCGGTTTCCCAGATCAATAGTCATCGGGCCACCGTCTGCTTTAGTCACCGATGCAGTTCCTGTCGTTATTTGTTGGGCAACCCCCACTGTCATCACGAGACATTGCAGACCGATTAGCAACATGAAGAGCATTCGTTTACCGGTAGACTGATAGCTCGGCATTGCCGCCTCCTTTTCGGTGAGTCACTTTCCCTTGAAATGCTGTTCTTGATGTGGCACTACCCGGTGTAAACCAGATAATAGTATGCCCCGGATCGGCGGTGGCACAAGTTCTGGGATACTTACAGGGTTCGTGCCAAAATGCCGTCATCGCCCCCACTGCTTGGGTGGGCGATAATCCGTTTCTATAGTGGCGCGGGATATTTTGGGCACGATGGGGGTCAGGCGGCGCTTGTACTCCATCTTATCCACCAACCCTGGATGCATGACCTCCTCGGTGCTGATGCCGCAGAGCTTATCCACACAGGCATCCCAATCGATGCCAATGTTACCTTGCTCTTCCCAGAGTACCGCTTTGATTTCATCCGGCAGCATGAGGTGATCGACAAAGCGGACAAGCACGCTGTCCAGCGCATAGTAGCTAAAGCCGATGTCGCTCTCGTCGGTCTGGTTGGGTTCCAGGTCGGCGCTGGGCGCTTTGTCCAGGATCACCTGCGGCACGCCGATGGCGCGTGCGAGTTGACGCACCTGCGTTTTGTAGAGATCGGCGATGAGGTTGAGCGCGCTGGCGCTGTCGCCCCAGATGGTGGTGTAACCGAGCAGCGCTTCCGTCTTATTGCTCGTGCCGAGTAAGAGCGCGCCCCAGCGTTCGCACTCCTCGTACCCGAAGATCATGCGCATGCGCGCCATCACGTTGCCGCGTGCGCGGGGCGACATATCGGCGATATCCAGGCCCTTGGCTTCATAGAGTCCATGCACGGCGGCCGTGATGTCCATCACGCGGTAATCGATGCCGAGCGCCTCGACCACCTGCATGGCGTCGTTTTTACTCGCCGGGGCAGACTTGCAGTAGGGGAGCAACAGCGCGCGCACGTTCTCCGGTCCGACCGCTTCCGCGGCGAGAAAGGCGGCGATGGCGCTGTCCAGCCCGCCGCTAAGGTTCACCACCCAGCGTCCGCGCGCCTGACCGGTGATCGCTTCGCCGGTATGGCGAATGCTGTTCACCAGGATGCGCTGCACCATCTCCGGGTTGATATTCAATAAATTGCGTGGATCTTTCATGGTTATCCTCAACGGGAACGATCAGCGCTGACGGAACGCGAGTATCAGGTAGCCGGTAATGAGACCGAACAGGGCGACGAGAAAAATCACCATGACACGGCCATCCAACTGGCTGGCGTTGCCCACCGCCACCTGCACCGTCATCCGTTCGAGATAGGCGAACATCCATATTAGGGGCACCTTCAGCATGGCGACTAGCATGCGGGCGAGCCGATATTGCCGGAGTGCATTCTCCTCGGTGATGCGGATGGGATAATTATAGAAATGTGGGAAGTGGCCGACAATGGTCAGGAGCAAGTATAACACTGTGCCGACACCCGGCAAAATCAACAGTGCGTGTTTGCCACCCCAGGCATCGGGTGTGTTCTCAATGCCAAAGTGCGTCGGGATGCGTTCCGGCAGGCTGGGCCACGCGTAGGCGCAGTAGCTGAGCAGCACCAGCAGTCCAAACAACGCAACGGCTTCCAGTATGATCTCCGGGCGGGAGAGCGGTAACGCTATGCGCGGTCGCGTTAATTTCCCCATCACTCAGTCCTGCTCAATCGCCGTTTGCCGGGCATCCGCCAGTTCGCGGAGCGTCAATTCCCAATCCTCGTCCGCCGAGAGGGGGGTGGCGATGCGCGTGGACACCAGATGGCGTCTGTCAAGCGTATGGATGAGCAGGTCGGGCTCCATCAGCGTCGCTTCCGCCACGAGTTCGCCATTGGGGGCGAAGATGGCCGAGCCTCCCCAAAAATGAATATCGTCTTCAAAGCCGACGCGGTTGCAATAGGCCACCCAGCACCCCGCCATTTCCGCGTGGGTCGAGAGGATGCCATACCAACTGCGCTGACTGCCCAGCCGTTCCGCCTCCACGCCGCGACCGGGCGACGCCGAGGGGACGATGACCAGATCGACGCCGCGCGCCTGCATGACGGTCCAGGCGGAGTTATGCCAGGCGTCTTCACAGCAGAGGACGCCGACGCGCCAAATTTCGCCGGCGCCGGTGGTGAGATCATGGCAGCGAAAGCGATTGCCGGGACGCATATAGCGTTCTTCTTCGAACATGCCGTAGGTGGGGAGATAGACTTTTCGGTGGCGCAGCAACGGCGCCGGCGTAGCGCGGCGCACCAGCGCGGTGGTATTGTGCAAGCTGGCGCGCGCGTTCAATTCCACATACCCTACCGCGCAGGTGGTCGTGGCGTCGATGATGCTGTCAGCGAATAGTTTGTCGCGGAAGCGCGTGAACTGCGCGTCATCCAGCATGGCGCGTTGAATATTGCTGCGCAGGCGATACCCGGTCAGGCTGAGTTCCGGGTAGACCACGAGGTCTGCGCCACCGCGCTCCTGTACCGCACGCAACGCATCACGGTGGATGGTGAGGTTGGCGGGCAGGTTCCCGAGGCGACAATCAATCTGTGCGAGTGCAATGCGCATACGTCTTCTTCCTACACGTGGCGTGGACGGGAGCCAGCGCCTACGCTACTACCCGGTGTACTGCAAGCGGCCCTCACCCCAACCCCTCACCCAATGCTGGGAGAGGGGCCTACGAAATCAAGGCGTGCACGAAAAATCTTTTTATACCAGTGGTGGCGCCATGAGCCCTTATTATCAAGTCCCCTCTCCTCGGGGAGAGGGGTTGGGGTGAGGGCCAACTTATTGTACCGCGTTGCGAGCGTCCGCACAACGCGCGGCCGCAGCGCGTTACATGGCGCGGAGACGGGCGATGCGTTGGGCCATGGGCGGGTGCGTGCTGAAGAGGCTGTTCACCCACCCTGCCGTGTCCTGCAGTGGATTGGCAATGTAGAGGTGCGCGGTGGCTTTATTGGCGACTTCCAGCGGTTCGTGGTCGTTCGCAATGGCTTCCAGCGCGCCGGCCAATCCCTCCGGGTAGCGCGTAAGCTTGATGGCATTGGCGTCCGCCAGGTACTCGCGCCGCCGGGAGACCGCCAGGCGCAGCAGTTGCGCGATGATGGGCGCGAGAATGATCGCGAGCAGCGCGATGACGATACCGATGGCGTTCCCGCCCCCTTCGTTGTCGCGTGAGTCGCGCCGTCGCCCACCGCCAAACCAGAACGAACGCATCGCCCAATCGCTGAGCAGCACGATGGTGCCAACCAGCACGGCGGCGATGGTGGAGAGCAAAATATCCCGGTTGGCGACGTGGCTAAGCTCGTGCGCCAACACGCCTTCCAGCTCATAGCGATCCAATTTATCCAGCAAGCCGGTGGTCACGGCGACAGCGGCGTGCTGCGGGTCGCGCCCGGTGGCAAAGGCGTTGGGCGCGCTATCATCGATGACGTAGGCCTTGGGTACCATCGGCAGACCAGCGGCGAGCGTAAGACCCTCCAGCGTGTTGATGAGGTGTGGGAACTCCGTCTTGGTGGCCGGGCGCGCATGCGACATCGACAGCACCAGCTTGTCGGAGTTGTAGTAGCTGTAATAACTGGTAAAAAAGGTGACTACCGCTGCTACCACGGCGAGTAAGTAGGCATAGCTACGCGCGAATTGCTCGCCGACCGCCCAGACGATGAGCGTCAACAATACGATAAAGATCGCCATGAGCAGGTAGGTGCCGCGTGTATTCGCCGCAATTTGGTCCTCAAAGATCCAACGGCCTTTTACCGGGTCGGGGGGACGGTATTGGCCGGGAGTGATGAGGCGCTGCACGGGAACGTCCGGCTGTGAATTGTGTGGTAAGTTATTCATAATTGATTCGTGAAACTGCCGGACGGTAGGGAATCAACCGCCCTACCGTCGTGAGCAAAGCCGTGAGGGCGCAATAATTAAAACTTCACGCTGGGTACTGCACGGTCACTGGTTTCGACCTCGAAGTAGGGTTGCTCGGTGAAGCCGCTGGAATTGGCAATGACATTGGCCGGGAAGGATTTCATCATGGCGTTATAGATGTTCACCACATCATTATAATGCTGGCGCGCATAGGCGATCTTGCCTTCCGTGCCGCTTAACTCTTCCTGCAACATCAGGTAATTCTGATTGGCTTTTAAGTCAGGATAGGCTTCCGAGACGGCGAAGAGTGAGCGAAGAGTGCTGGTGAGCATGTTCTCCGCCTGCTGCGTTTCGGCGATGCCTTTCGCATCGACGGCCATCTGTCGGGCTTTCGTTACGGCTTCCAGCGTCTGGCGCTCGTGCGTGGTATAGCCTTTAACCGTCTCCACCAGGTTGGGGATCAGATCATGCCGACGCTTAAGCTGCACGTCGATCTGGCTCCACGCGTTGCGCCATTGC